>JBFHPX010000097.1:0-8554 GCA_041592575.1 Alcanivoracaceae bacterium | reverse complement strand
TGGACCGCTTTGCGGTACACGACAAACCGGATGCCGTGGAACGGCTGATGGGCCACTAAGGAGAATAACAATGACCCATGTGATGGCCTGTATTGATGGTTCCCGCGCCTCGAAGGCGGTATGCGACTACGCCTCCTGGGCGAGTCAGCGTCTCGAAGCGCCACTGACTTTTCTGCACGTGCTCGACCGGACCGGCTACACCAGTGCCGCCAACCTCAGTGGCAGCATTGGCCTCGGTGCCCAGGAAGCGTTGCTGGAGGAGCTGGCCGCGCTGGATGAACAGCGCAGTCGGTTGGCACTGGAGCAGGGCCGACTGATGCTGGAAGCGGCGGTGGAGCGTGCCATCAATGATGGCGTCAAAGCGCCGTTGATGCGTCAGCGTCACGGTGATCTCGCGGAAACACTGGCAGAGCTGGAAAATGATATCCGCCTGCTGGTGATTGGACGACAGGGAGAGGAAGGCGATCAGGTGGGCAGGCATCTGGGTGGCCATGTCGAGCGGGTGATCCGCACGTTGCACCGGCCGATTCTGATTACCCAGCAGCAGTATCAGGCACCCTCACGAATCATGCTCGGTTTTGATGCCAGTGCCACTACCCGGAAAGGTGTCGAGATGCTGGCAGCCAGCCTTCTGTTTCGCGGCTTGCCCTGTCACGTTGTGCTGGTGGGCGCCGATACCGATGATCATCGTGCGCAACTGGAGTGGGCGAGTAAAACGCTGGTGGCCGCTGGTCATGATGCGGTCACCGCAATTGTTGCCGGCGAAGTGGAAACAGCTTTGCGCGAGTACCAGCTCAAGGAGCAGATTGATCTGATGGTGATCGGCGCCTATGGACACTCGCGTATTCGTCAGTTTTTTGTCGGCAGTACCACCAACCACATGATCATGAACGCACAGGTGCCGTTGCTGGTTCTGCGATGACCGCGATGCGTTGATTCAGGAGCTGTATGATCCATACCGGTGATGATCTGGTTGAACGTCCCGGCCGTGTCTGGGTGTTCGCCGGTGGTGCGCTGCTCGCGGCTGTTGCCGGTTATGTCAACGTGGTCATGCTGGGCTTTTTTGCTGTCCCTGTGAGTCATATGACCGGAGCAGTATCGCGTCTGAGCATTGATCTGGCGCAGCAGGATCTGATCGACCTGACGCTGATTGCCGGCATTGTTGCCGGCTTCATGCTCGGCGCGCTGGTGTCGGGCATGGTGGTCGGAGCAACCACCCTGCGTGCCGGCCGGCGCTACGGGGTGGTGCTGATGGTGCAGGGTGTGATGCTGGCACTGGCGACATGGATGGCGTTGGAAAGTATCGCGCTGGCAGTGCCGGTGGCGGCTTTTGTTTGTGGTTTGCAAAACGCCATGGCGAGCAGCTATCGCGGCCTGGTGCTGCGCACCACCCACGTCACCGGCGTGGTCACCGACATCGGCGTGTTGATCGGTCAGCGGTTGCGACAAAAGCAGATCCGTATTTGGAAACTGTGGCTGTTGCTGACCTTGTTGTTGGCATTTTTTTTCGGCGGTTTTTCCGGGGCCTTGCTGTTCCAGGCGCTCGGCATGATGGCACTGGCGCTACCGGCAACGCTGTGCCTGCTGGTTGGCGCCGTGTACGTTCGGGTTCAGCACCAGAGACGTCACATCGACGGTCTGTAACCTGCGGCCACGCGGCGGCCTATCAGGCCGCCCAGCAGGGCTACACCAGCGCCGGTCAGCAGTGGCAGGCATTGCCACCAGGACCACAGCAACTGACCTTTAAACAGCAGAATGCCAAGTGGCGCCATGGCGGCCAGCACGATCAGTGTCGCACCGATGGCTGCACCCAGTCCGAGGGCAACAAACTCCAGCCAGTTCACCTTGCGCAGTAGTGCCTGTCTTGCGCCGAGCGCCCGCAACAGGCCCTGATCGGCGCGACGCTGGTCGGCAGTGGCCAATAGCGCTGCCACCAGCACCAGCAAGGCGGCACTGACCAGCAAGCCGGCCAGTACTGCGGTGGCCTGACTGGCCTGGGTGACAATGCCCTGAGCTCGCTCAAGAATCGCATTGACATCCAGCAAGGTGATATGCGGCAGCGCCGACATCAGCTCGGCGACCCGGCGGCCATCGCCCTCCGGCAACCAGAAACTGGTCAGCCAGGTGGCGTCCTGTTCAACAAAGGCGCCGGGGGAGAACATGAAATAGAAATTCGGCGCAAAACTTTCCCAATCCACCTCGCGAATACTGGTGACGGTGGCCTGCAGTTCGCCGCGACTGGTGACGAAGGTCAAATGATCCCCGGCTTTCAGTCCGAGGCTGTCGGCCAGTTCGGCTTCCACAGAGACTTCGCCGCGGCGTTCGCCGTGCCATTGTCCGTCGCGTACCAGATTGCTTTCCGGCAGCCGGCCCTCTTCGGTCAGGGCAAGGTCCCGGTTCAATGCCCGGTCAGCACGATCATTCTCCTTGGTCACCGCTTCGCGCACCGGCACATCATTGATCAGGGTGAGGCGGCCGCGAACAATCGGGTAGAGCGGGTTGGCTATGGCGCCATGCTGTTGCTGCCATTGTTCCAGCACCTGCTGATCTTCGGCGAAAAGATTGAGAATGAAATGGTTCGGGGCATTGGCGGGCAATTTGCGTTGCCATTCACTGAGCAGTCCGGTGCCGCTCTGACCAGCCAGCGCCAGAATCGCCATCGCCAGTGTCAGTGCAGCCATTAACGGCAAGGTCGTGGTGCGTCGCCGGCTCAACCGTCGCACCGCGATACGACTTGCCACCGACCAGCGCTTGCTGCGTTTATCCAGCGCCACCAGCAATGGCCAGACCAGTGCTGGTAGCAGCACGCCGAGTGAGGCCAGCAACAACAGCACCAGCAACAGATCCTGTATCGATCCGGTAACAATGGCGGCAACTGCCATCGGCCCGATCAGTGCGGCCGCGAGCTCAATGCCACTTCGGCGCAGCGACTGATGGTCCTGCCGATTCAGTACCTGCAGGGCCGGCACCGCAGCAAGGGCGCTCATCCGTGGCAGGGCAAAGGCGGCAAACAGGGTCAGCGGGCCGAGCAACACCAGCAGCCATTCGCTTGCCCCGGCGGCAAGGGCGCCTTCCCAGCCCAGCGCGTTACGCGCACTGACGGCGATCAGCCCGCCACAACCGATACCAATCAGCACTACCGGCAGCACCGCCAGTAATTCATGGCCGAGCAATCGCCGAATGATGGTTTGCCTTGATGCACCGAAGGTGCGTAGCAGCGCCGCCATGGTGGCACGGCGCGCCACGCGCAGGCCGGTGGTGAGATAGATGGCCGCGCCGCACAGTACGGTGATCAACATCACGCCGAGGCTGACCCAGAGTGTCAGTTGCTTGAGCGGACCCATCGACCGATTCAGGGTGTCGTCGACGTTTTCGATTTCCTGATCCGGACGCAGTGTCGGCGTCAGCTGTTCGCTGATCGCTTCAGGGTTCTCGGTGAGCATGGCGACGTCGTACCCGTAGCGGGAACCTGGAGCAAGAATGCCGGTGCGGTCCAGATCGCTGCGGTTCATCAGCACTCGCGGGTTCATGCTGTAAAAGCCACCACCCTGATCCGGTTCGCGGACCAGCATGGCGCTGATCCTGAGACTGCTCTGGCCAAGTGGCAGGACGTCGCCGACCTGCAAGCCGATACGGTCCAGAAGCTGGTCGGCTACCCAGACCTCGCCGGCCTCCGGTCCATGCTGCACCGAGCTCTGGGTGCCACCGAAACGCTGATCGCTGAGCAACACTTCGCCGAGCAACGGCCAGTGCTGGTCGACGGCCTTTACGCTGACCAGCAGGACCTGCTCGTTATGCACCACTACGCTCTGGAACTTGATCAGTTCGCTGTGTGCCAGGTCGGAAAAAATTTCCCGCTGCGCCGGCTCCGGTGCGCGACTGCCGTCAAGGACCAGATGGCCGCCGAGCATTTCAGCGCCGCGGGCGTTGAAGCGCGCATCCAGTTCGGCGCGCAGCAGGACTACGCTGGTCAGGGCCAGCGAGGCCACCAGCAACGCCAGTGCCAGAATGCGGAAGGCGCTGTCGCGCCAGGGCCGCAGCATCAGCCGGGACAGTTCAGTCATGCAAACGACCCGCTTCAAGGCGCAGTTGACGATCACAGCGCGCAGCCAGAGCCGGATCATGGGTTACCAGTACCAGTGCCGTGCCGGTGGCGCGATTCATCTCGAACAGCAGGTCGGCAATATGCTCGCCGTTGGCGTGATCCAGACTGCCGGTGGGCTCATCGGCAAACAGCAGCTTCGGTTGCACCACGAAAGCGCGAGCCAATGCCACCCGTTGCTGCTCGCCGCCGGACAACTGGCCGGGAAAATGTCCCAGCCGGGCGCCAAGACCGACCTTGCCAAGCCACTCGCGGGCGGCGGGCTCGGCATTTCGCTGGCCCTGCAGTTCAAGCGGCAGCATCACGTTTTCCAGTGCGGTCAGGTCCTGCACCAGATGGAACGACTGGAACACGAATCCGCACAGGGCGCCGCGTCGGGCGGCGCGCTGGTCCTCATCAAGGGAGCTGAAGGCGCTGCCCTGTAGCAAAATCTCGCCGCTGCTGGGCACATCAAGTCCCGCCAGCAAGCCGAGCAGGGTAGACTTGCCGCTGCCGGAGGGCCCGGTAATGGCAACACTTTCGCCGGCCTTCACGTTAACTGTGGCAGCCTCCAGCAAGGTCAGGGTGCCTTCCGGCCCGGACACGGCCTTGCCCACTGAGAGGGCGCTGAGAATAGGGGAATCCTGCATGCGAAATCTTCTTGTTGCCGTCGGATTGTGGTGGGCTGGCAACTGCTGCGCCGCCACCGTGCTGGTTGTCGGTGACAGTATCAGTGCCGCTTATGGCATTGACAAGGAACAGGGCTGGGTCGCCCTGTTTGAGCGCCAATACCTCGACCAGTGTCCGGGCCTGAAGGTGAACAATGCGTCAGTCAGCGGCGAAACCAGCGCTGGCGGTGCCGCGCGTCTGCCGACGCTGCTGCGCGAAGCGCAGCCCGACATTGTCGTCATTGAGCTGGGTGGTAACGATGGCTTGCGCGGTTTGTCGCCGCAGGCGATGGAGAACAATCTGCGCCGAATGGTGAAACTGTCACGCGAGGCTGGAGCAGCTCCGCTACTATTCGGCATGTACCTGCCGCCGAACTACGGCGAAAGCTACCGGCGCCTTTTCGGGAATGCGTTCGAGCGGGTGGCGGACTCCGAGGAGGTGCCTTTGCTGCCATTTTTTCTCGACGGTGTCGGCGCGGTCGATGGCATGATGCTGGATGACGGTATTCATCCGAATGCGGCTGCACAGCCGCGTCTGCTGGACAATGCCCGGTCGCTTCTCGATCCGGCCCTGAAGGAGGCGTGCCCCTGATGTTCACTGATGCACAGCAAGCGCTCTGGCAGCGGATTCTCGATTTCTGGTTTGCCGATGGCCTCGACAAGGGCTGGCCGTCGCAGAATATGAGTGGGCTCTGGTTTCGCGCCGACCGCTCAGTGGATCAGGGTATTGAAGAACAGTTCGGCCATCTGGTTGAGGCGGCATTATCCAGCGAGCTGGTGGACTGGGAGGCGAGACCGTTATCGCGTCTGGCGCTGATCCTGTTGCTTGATCAATTTCCCCGCAATATCTATCGCGGCAGCGGTCAGGCCTTTGCCGGCGATCATCGCGCTGTGACGCTGGTGCTTGAAGGCCTGGCTCGGGGTATGGACAGGGAGCTGCCATTGATCGGTCGGGTGTTCTTCCTGATGCCGCTGATGCATGCCGAAGACGAGGATCTGCAACAGCGTTCGGTGCAGGAGTTCGAGTCGCTTCAGGCACAGGCTCCGACAGAACTCGCCGAGAAAGTTGCCGGTAATGTGGCATTTGCTCGCGAGCATCGCGATATCGTGGTTCGCTTTGGCCGCTTCCCGCATCGCAATCGGGTTCTGGCGCGGGAGAATACCGCAGAAGAGGAGGTTTTTCTCGAGACCGGGCCGCGCTACGGACAGTAACCGCGACTCAGCGATCCTTCTTGCGGCGGATATAAAGCGTCTTGTCGACCCGTGCCACCAGCTCTCCGGCTTGATCACGGATTTCCACCGGCCACACCGGCAGGTATTTTTCGCCTTTGGCTGTGTGCTGGCGGACGTCCTCAAGCATGGCGTCGGTCAGTCTGAAGTGCGCCGTGACCTTGCCCTTGCCGGGGCGAATAAAATCGATGTATGCGGCCTTGTCCCAGACGATGTAATCGCGCCCGAGCCGGTTCATCAGCAACAGCATGAAAAACGGGTCGGTCATACTGTAGAGAGATCCGCCGAAGTGGGTGCCGACGTAGTTGGTGTTGTACCAGCGCAATGACATGCTGACCCGGGCTTCGCTGAAATCGTCAGCAATATACTCAACCCGTACACCCGCGCCGAGATACGGAGCGAATATTGCAAAGGCCCGGCGCATGCCAGCGGCGCCGGAAAACAATCCCTTCAGCACACTCATGCACGTGGCTCCAGCGCATTCCACACCGCCAGCAGTCGTTGCCGTATCGACTCACTCAGTCCCTGATCAAGCACATCAGACTCTTCCAGCAGTGCACGGCAACGATCTGCCGGCGCCACGCTGGTGCTTTTCATCGCCTGACTGAGTTGTTGCAGCTGCCATTGCATACGCTGCTCGCGAGCAGTCTCCGGAGATTCAACACCGGCACTGACCTCCAGGGCCACCGCCAGTTGCTGCTGCTGTTCGTCTTCATCCCGGGTTGCCGCGCTGAGCAATCGTTGTTGCATGGCTGACCAGCGTTGCCATTGAGGCCAACGTTGGCGTCGCTGGCGGCTGTCGCGGATCAGGTTGTCACGTAGTTGCAGCAGTTTTTCTTCGCGCCGGGGGCAGGGCATGGCAGCCACTTCTTCCGCCAGCTGGGCCAGCAGTTTCATGGCGTTGTCATCGCCGGCATCACGGACTAATTGTTCCAGCTCGGTCAATTTGTCGCGTAGTTGTGCGGCTTCGGCGGCCGCTTGCTGACGCTGGGCGGTTTGCTGATCCTGGCGCCGGGCAAACACCTGATCCGCCAGTTTGCGAAACCGCTTGTATAGTTTGCGTTGAGCATTGACTGGCACCCAGCCGGCTTGTTGCCAGCGCTTCTGCAGAGCCTTGATCTGTTCGGCTGCTTGCCGGCTGTCATCGCCGGATGCCAGCGTCTCTGCCTCGGCAATCAGCGATTCCAGAGATGCGATGTTGGTTGCTGCGGCCTGATCAAGCAGTTCATCCAGTTGCTTGAGTTGCGCCGAGAACTGCTTGCTGAGATCGCGGGCATCGGTAAAGCGTACTGGTTGATAGCGGCTCCATTCCTGTGGCGCTGTGCGTCGTACCTCCGCCACTGCAGCCCAGTCTGCATCGTGGTTGCGTTGTAGCGATTCAATATACTGACCTAACTGATCACACAGGGCGATACGCTTGTTAAGGTTGTCCGCACGCTCGCGGTCCAGTTCGGCAAAGTGTTCACGGCAGGGAATCCAGGCGGCATCGGCGGCGGCACGAAAGCGATCCCACAAAGCCTGATCACTTTGCTGGTCTGCAGACATCAGTTTCCGCCACTGGCCCTGCAGAAGTTGAATGGCATCGGCTCTTTCTTTCGCCGGAAGCGTGCTGTCAATCAGCTGCTCCATCCGCTCGCAGAGACTGACTTTCTTCGGTTCCGCAGCAAAAGCATGCCAATCGCGCAGCTCGTCCAGCTGTGGCTTCAGCTTTTCCATGCGCGCCTGTTGTTGGCCACTGATTTCCTGCTCCAACTGTTCAAGCTTGTGCCACAGGCGGTTGGCAAAACGCAGCTGGCGCTGACGCAGGGCGCTTTGCAGGGTATTCAGGGTGCGATCAATATCGTCCTGTTTGCGCTTGCCGGGTTTTGTATCTGCCTGAGGCTCTGCCGGTGCTGCGGCCGCCGCGACCACAGCGCGCAGGGCCGGTGGCCGCGGCAATGAATCGGGCCAGTTTTCGACAAGGCCATTCTCATCCCCGCGGCGCCAGTGTTCGATCAACGCCAGCCACTGTTGCTCAAGCCGCTGGTAGCGGTCGGCCAGTGGCGCCTCGGCGCTGACAATATCGCAGGCTTCCTGCCAGCGTCGTTGCTGGCTGGCGAGCAGCGCGCTCAGGCTGTTGGCGGGCTGCCATTGCTCTGCATCGGCAAGCGCTTTCAATGATTCCTGCAGCGTGTCCGCGGCGGCAACAAGTTCAGCCAGTGCTGTGTGCCGCTGCTTTTCCTGCTCGTTTTGTTGATGCCATTCATCAATTCGCTGCTGACACTGCTGGATGACAGTGGTGGCGCGCTGACGCTGTTGTTCGGTGGCACTCTCCGCGACCTCGGTCCAGCTCTGACTGAGCTGCTGCAGGCGCGCAGCATAGAGGTTGTCAAAGGGGCGCTTGAGATGAGCCTGAAGGTGATCAATCAGTTCCTCCGCCCGCTGCTGATGCTGCTGTTGCTGCTGCTTGAGCTGCTCGCGAGCCATTCTCACCACTTTCTTGTCGCGACCATCCCGGGCCAGTCGGCGCAGGCTATCGGGGTCGGTCAGTCTGGCGGCAACACTGATTCTCAATTCGGCATCGGCACCATCCAGC
>JBFHPX010000096.1:0-8564 GCA_041592575.1 Alcanivoracaceae bacterium | reverse complement strand
GACCGCGCTGATCAATGATTACTACCGGGAAGTGCAGGCCATGGGCGGCGGCCGCTGGGATACTTCGGCGCTACTCAAGCGACTGCAGTAGGCGCCGCCGATCGACGCCGATGCCTTCTCGCGGACCGGTCGGCCGCTCCTACATGTGCAGGCATTTGTGCGATACTGCGCCACCTTTTTTCCAGCCCCGGGAGCCCCTGATGTTCAAGGTTAACGAGTACTTCGACGGCAAGGTCAAATCCATCGCCTTCCAGACCGCCACCCTGCCCGCCACCGTCGGCGTGATGGCGCCGGGCGAATACGAATTCGGCACCAATATCCGCGAAACCATGAAAGTGATCAGCGGCGCCCTGACGGTAAAACTGCCGGGCAGCGACAACTGGGAAGTGTTTGCCGCCGGCAGCGAGTTTGTTGTCGCCGCCAACGTTAAATTCCAGCTCAAGGTGGCGGAAGATACAGCTTACCTTTGCATTTACGGCTGAGCTTCAGGTAGCCAGCCCCACCGTAGTGTCAGAGATTAAGGGCGGCAAATAGCAGGATGCGAGGTTCTGCCACCTGTTGGGAGTTTCCGGGACTGTGTGAGACAGGGATGTCGAACACAAGCCCCCAGGGACGGGTTCACGGCGTGTCCCGGAAACTCCCAACAGGTGGCAGAACCGGCGAAGCTCACTGCCAAACCACTTTCATTTTTACAACTCAATCTCGCCAAGCTCACTAAACGTCTTCCGTAATCCCATCGACCAGGCCTCGCGCAACTGCTGAAACCCGGCATGGCTCTCGTTGATGTCGAAATACTCGCTCGGCGAAAACGAATCACGTCGATAAATCAGCAAATCCAGCGGCATCCCCACCGACAGATTTGAACGAATGGTGGAATCCATGCTGATCAATGCGCACTTCACCGCATGTTCAATCGGCGTACCGAAATTGATCACACGGTCGATGATCGGCTTGCCATACTTGATCTCGCCGATCTGGAAATACGGCGTATCCATGGTCGACTGAATAAAATTACCCTCGGGGTAGACATGGTAAAGCTCCATATCCTGCCCCTTGATCTGGCCACCGAGAATAAAGTTGCAGCCAAAATCCACCGCCGACTGCTGCTTGCCATTGTCGCGATCAATCACCTCGCGAGTGGTGGCGCCAATCAGCTCGGCCACCTCGAACAGTGAGCCCTGATTAAACAGATTGGCAACGTCATGACCGAGCCGGGTACGTAACAAACTGAGCACACTCTGGGTGGTGGCCAGGTTGCCCGAACTCATCATTACAATCATTCGCTCGCCGGGCTGACAGAAACTGTGCAGCTTGCGGAAAGTGGCAATATGATCGACCCCGGCATTGGTGCGCGAATCCGCCAGAAACACCATGCCGGACGATAACCGCATGGCCACGCAATACGTCATAACTCACTCCCGGACAGGCCTGCCCTGCCCGACAAAGACTACTACTGATCAGCCTGCCCGTCGCTGCGCTCGACCAGCGCAAAGGCGTGCATGCTCTCCTCACCACCGCCATAGCGTACGCCGCGGACCGGGCAGGCATCCAGATAATCCAGCCCCACCGCCAGCTTCAGATGGTGAGTCGGCTCACAAACCTGATTGGTGACATCAAAGGTATGCCAGCGATCTACCAGCCAGACCTCCGCCCAGGCATGGCTGGCAACATGGGAGCTGTCATTGGTGTACAGGTAACCGCTGACATAGCGGGCCGGCACCCCGAGCACCCGGCAGCAGCTCAGGAACACATGGGTATGATCCTGACAGACCCCGCGACCGGCAGAAAAGGCCTCGGTGGCAGTACTACTGACCATGGTCGAGCCGGGCACATAGGGCATCAGCTCAAACAGCGCGGCACTCAGCTCCGACAGCTTTTGCAGCGTCGGCCGGCCGGCGAAACGTTCGGCGAAGTCGCGAATCAATGGATCAGCCCGGGTAATCTGGGTAAAGCGCTGGTAGATCAGCGGTGACAGACGCTGGTCATCATCCTCACGCTGCTCGTCAATGATCTCCACCTCGCCGCGGGCGGCGATGGCGATAGTGTCGTGCGGGCGATCCAGCGTTAACACATGGAGAATGTTACCGAACGCATCGGTGCTACGCGGTGCGGCCTCCGGCATCGACAGATCCCAGCTGATCACCCGCTGCCGGGATGAAGACTTCGGCGTCAAACGCAGGTATTGGGTGCTGTGTGCCACCGGTTTCTCGTAGCAGTATTCAGTACGGTGCTCAATCACCAGCTTCATACAACCTCCAGATATTCACGCCGCAGTGTGTCTGCCAGCTCATTGATGCGGCGCAGAAAATCATTCAGATATTCATTTACACCAACATCCATGATGTGATGGATGTCACCGTATTGCAGACGGGCAAACAGCACTGCGGCCTGACGCTTGGCATTCAGGCCGGCATTACCCTCAATAGTCGGCAGCAGCTCGCACAGCATCTCGACACAGGAACGCAGCGAGCGCGGCACTTCCGCGCGTAGAATCAGCAGCTCGACAATATGATCGTACTGAAGGCTGTCACTGTATATCTCACGATACGCCTCAAAGGCGCCAACAGAACGCAACAATGCATTCCAGCGATAGAACTCCACTGCGGTACTACCCGGCGTGACATCGACATGCTCGCGCCCGCCGAGAATACGGGCTGTATTATCCGCTCTCTCAATAAAGGTCCCGATACGCAGGAACCGGAATGCATCATTACGCATGATGGTTCCATAGGCAGCGCCGCGAAACAGGTGTGAGCGCTGCTTCACCCAATCGAAGAAAGTAGATACACCAATGCTGAGCAGGCCGGCACTGCTCATCTCCTGAAGCTCGATCCAGGTAGTGTTGATACTTTCCCACATCTCCGAGGTGATCTTGCCACGTACCGCATGGGCATTCTCACGCGCCACGCGCAAACTGTTGTAGATGCTGCCAGGATTATCCTGATCAAAGGTGAAAAAATGCAGCACGTTATGCACCTGAAGGGTGCCATAGCGCTCCGCATACAGCTCTTTGGCACCGCTGATTTCCAGTGGCGTACTCAGCTCATCCCGAGCGGTCACCGAAAACGGGATCAGCGACATGTTCCAGGCGACATCCAGCATCCGCGCAGTGTTTTCCGCTCGTTCCAGATAGCGTGACAACCAGTACAGTTCGGCAGCGGTGCGACTCAGCATGACGGCGCCTCCAGCACCCAGGTATCTTTGGTTCCACCACCCTGCGACGAGTTCACCACCAGCGAACCTTCCTGCATTGCTACCCGGGTCAGACCACCCGGCACCATGCGGATCTCGCGACCACTGAGCACAAACGGCCGCAGATCGATATGTCGCGGAGTAATCCCGGTTTCGGTAAAGATCGGACAGGTGGAAAGCGACAGCGTCGGCTGGGCGATATAGTTATCCGGTCGCGCGATCAATCGCTCTCGAAAATGCGCAATCTGCTCTTTGCTACTGAGCGGCCCCACCAGCATGCCGTAGCCGCCAGCGCCGTGAACCTCCTTAACCACCAGCTCAGACAGATGCTCCAGAACGTAACCGAGATCCGGCTCGTTCCGGCACGACCAGGTCGGTACATTTTTAAGTAGCGGCTCCTCGTCGAGATAAAACCGGATCATTTCCGGCACAAATGGATAAACCGACTTGTCATCGGCAACACCGGTACCAATGGCATTGGCAATCGAGACATTGCCGTCACGGTAGACCGACAACAAGCCGGGCACACCGAGCATGGAGTCCTGACGAAATGCCAGCGGATCAAGATAGTCATCATCAATGCGTCGATAAATCACATCGACACGCTGTGGCCCCGCAGTGGTACGC
This sequence comes from Alcanivoracaceae bacterium, assembly GCA_041592575.1. GTDB lineage: Bacteria > Pseudomonadota > Gammaproteobacteria > Pseudomonadales > Alcanivoracaceae > PGZG01. The sequence goes on along the minus strand of JBFHPX010000096.1, from coordinate 4,745 downwards.
ATATAAACGTGACTGTCCTTGACGAACAGGTCCGGCCCCTCAACCAGCTCAATGCCCATCTGCTGGGCCAGAAAGGCGTGCTCGAAATAGGCGCTGTTGTAACGCCCCGGCGTCAGCAGCACGACATTGGGATGACTGACATGACTGCCCTGCTGCAAGGTTTCCAGCAGCAGCGATGGATAGTGATCAACCGGTTCCACCCGGTTGCCGGAAAAAAGTTCAGGAAAAAGCCGCATCATCATGCGCCGGTTTTCAATCATGTAGCTGACCCCGGACGGCGTGCGCAGGTTGTCCTCCAGCACGTACCAGTCACCCTTGTCATCACGGATCAGGTCAACACCGCTGATGTGGGCATAGACATCATTGGGCAGGCTCACGTCCTGCATGCAAGGCTGGTAATGGGCGTTACGAAAAATCTGCTCGGCCGGCACCCGGCCGGCCTTGATGATGTTCTGGTCGTGGTAGATGTCGTGGAGAAACAGGTTCATCGCCTGCACCCGTTGACGAATCCCATTTTCCAGCCAGGCCCATTCAGTGGCGGGAATCACCCGCGGCAGGCAGTCAAACGGAATCAGTCGCTCGGTACCACGCGACTCGCCATACACGGCAAAGGTAATACCGACCCGGTGAAACAGCAGCTCCGCCTCGCGACGCTTGCGCTCCATCTCTTCCGGGGGGCGTTTGTTCAGCCAGTCCCAATAGGCGGCGTAGTGCTCTCGCACCCGGCCATCGGCAAGCAACATCTCATCAAAAATCCCGTTTCCGGGCAGTTTGGCGGGGAACATCTGATCACCCTGCAGTTGTTGTCATCCTGACTCTGCAAGGGTCGCGCCAGAACGGGGCGAGCGCAATCGGGCATCCAGACCGGGTTCTGAGCGGCTCTAAGAAGAAATCGGCACCAATCTGGTGCATTGAGAGAGCAAGACCACTGGGATAGTGCAAGCTGGGGCGATCCTTCACTGACCGCCAAAGCATGTTCTTGAGGAGAAGCTCCACCGTCACCACGGTGCCAGGGCGCAACCGCCGCCACATCCTCCGGGCTGACCGTTACGCTTCGCTGCACTTGAAGTCACCCTGCGGATGCGGTGGCGTTCACGCCTAACGGAGAGACCGTGCTACCGCGAGTCAGGGGTGACGCAAGATCCAAACAAAGAAACAGAATCAAGAAAATTGAAAAGAGGAAATGCTTGTAAACAGCAAGATGCGAGGCCAGAGCAGCAATCAGGGCTTGCCGGGACTGTGTGAGACAGGGATGTCGAACACAAGCCTACATGGATGTATTCACGGCGTGTCCCGGCAAGCCCTGATTGCTGCTCTGGCCGGAGAGGTTCACCGCCACGACACTCAAGCCGCTAAGGTTCACTACCGAACCATCTATTTGCTGCCAGAACCTTCCGACAACCTCACCCGCCGACAAAATTCAGCAACACCCCCGCCGCCACCGCCGAGCCGATAACGCCCGCCACATTCGGCCCCATGGCATGCATCAGCAGGAAGTTCTGCGGATTCGCCTCCAGTCCGACCTTGTTGGCCACCCGCGCCGCCATCGGCACCGCCGACACCCCGGCCGCACCAATAATCGGATTGATGGGCATGGTGCTGAAGCGATTCATGATCTTCGCCATGATCACTCCGGAACCGGTACCAATGGCGAACGCGGCCAGACCGAGCACCAGAATGCCAAGTGTTTCGCTGACCAGAAACTGCTCCGCACTCAGCTTCGACCCTACCGCCAGGCCGAGCATGATGGTGACGATATTGATCAATGCATTGGTGGTGGTATCGGTCAGCCGCGCCACCACCCCGGATTCCTTCATCAGGTTGCCAAAGCAGAACATGCCCAGCAGCGGCGCCGCATCCGGCAACACCAGTGCCACCAGAACCAGCAACACTATCGGGAACAGGATCTTCTCGCGCTTGGACACCGGCCGCAGTTGCTCCATGCGGATCTCGCGATCCTTCTGCGTGGTCAGCAAGCGGATAATCGGCGGCTGAATTACCGGCACCAGTGCCATGTAGGAATAGGCCGCGACTGCTACCGCACCGAGCAGATCCGGTGCCAGCTTGGTGGTGACATAAATCGATGTCGGGCCATCGGCACCGCCGATGATGCCGATGGAGGCCGCATCCGCCAGACTGAAGTTCATTCCGACATAGTTCAGCGCCAACGCCCCGAGCAGCGCCGCAAAAATACCGAACTGGGCTGCAGCACCAAGCAACAGCGTGCGCGGATTGGCCAACAGCGGGCCAAAGTCCGTCATCGCCCCGACGCCCATAAAAATCAGCAAGGGGAACACACCCGTGGTCAGGCCGACGGTGTAGATCAGATAAAGAATACCGTCGCTGTAGTTGGCATCGCGGGCCATCTCATGCACCACCATCCGCAACGCCGGCTCCGCCTGATGATAGGCCTTGTACAGCGCCTTGATGCCTTCCACCGGATCAATACCAAGTACACCGGCAATACTCGCAATAAGTTCCGGAGAGCCAAGATGCAAAGCCTGACTGACTGCGGATTCCGCCATCCCCGCCATCGGAATATTGGCAAGCAAACCGCCGACACCGATTGGCAGCAGCAACAGCGGCTCAAAGCCCTTGCGAATAGCAAGAAACAGCAGACACAGACAAACGGCAATCATGATTGCCTGGCCCGGCTCGATGTGAAACAGGCCGGTGCTGAACCAGAGTTTTTCCAGCTTATCCATTACCCTGCCCTCAGCCGATGGTCAGCAGCAGATCGCCGACGCTGACCGCGTCGCCCTCTTTCGCCTGCACCGCTATCACAGTGCCGGCCTTCGGCGCCGAAATATCGGTTTCCATCTTCATCGCTTCCAGCACCATGATCTTGTCACCGGCCTTCACCTGCTGCCCCGGCCTGACCAGAACACGGAAGATATTGCCGGCCAGCGGCGCCTTGACTGGCTCACCCTCACCCGCCGGAACGGTTGCGGCACTGGCGCCCCCTACCGGCGCAATGCCGCTGACATCACCGCCGGCAGCAACGGTCACGCTGTAGCTCTTGCCATCAACCGTGACAGTGTAGATTTCCTCGCCGCTGTCGGTGGTCGGCACATCGCGACCAGTCGGCACCGGCTCGAACGCTTTCGGATTGCCGCGATTTTCGAGAAATTTCAGGCCGATCTGCGGAAACAGTGCATAGGTGAGCACGTCATCAATGCGATTATCGCCGCCGGCAAGCTTGAGGGACTTCTCTGCTGCAAGACGATCCACTTCATCGACCAGCTTGTCCATCTCATCGCTGATCAGATCCGCCGGCCGGCAGGTAACCGGTTCATCACCATCCAGTGCCCGGGCCTGCAGCTCGGCATTGAACGGCGCCGGCGCGGCACCATATTCGCCACGGAGGATGCCGCGGGTTTCTTTCGACAGCGCCTTATATCGCTCGCCGGCCAGCACATTCAGTACCGCCTGGGTGCCAACAATCTGTGAGGTGGGTGTCACCAGCGGTATAAAACCGAGGTCTTCGCGCACTTGCGGAATCTCCGCCAGCACAGCGTCAAACTTGTCTTCGGCATTCTGCTCTTTCAGCTGGCTTTCCATATTGGTCAGCATGCCGCCCGGCACCTGAGCAACCAGAATGCGCGAATCAACACCGCGCAGACTGCCTTCGAACTTCGCGTACTTCTTGCGCACTTCGCGGAAGTAGGCAGCGATCTCTTCAAGCAGATGACTATCCAGCCCGGTATCGCGATCGGTGCCTTCAAAAATGGCGACCACAGCCTCGGTCGGGCTGTGACCGTAGGTCATCGACATCGACGAGATTGCGGTATCGACATTATCAATGCCCGCTTCCACCGCCTTGACGATAGTCGAGGTCGACAACCCGGTAGTGGCATGACACTGCATATGTACCGGAATCGACAGGGTCGCCTTCAACCGGCTGACCAGTTCGAACGCCTCGTAAGGACGAAGCAACCCGGCCATGTCCTTGATCGCCACCGAATGGGCGCCCATGTCTTCAATTTTCTTCGCCAGATCGACCCAGGTTTCCAGCGTGTGCACCGGGCTGACGGTATAGGACAGCGTGCCCTGGGCGTGTTTGCCCTCACGCACCACCGCAGCCAGCGCACGCTGCAGGTTGCGCGGGTCATTCATGGCATCAAACACGCGGAACACATCGACGCCGTTTTTCGCCGCCCGCTCGACAAAGCGATCAACCACATCATCGGCATAGTGACGGTAGCCGAGCAGGTTCTGCCCGCGCAGCAACATCTGCTGCGGCGTTTTCGGCATCGCCTTTTTCAGCTCGCGAATACGGTCCCACGGGTCCTCGCCGAGATAACGGATGCAGGCATCAAAGGTCGCCCCGCCCCAGGACTCCAGTGACCAGAAGCCCACCTCATCAAGCTTGGCGGCAATCGGCAACATGTCATCCAGCCGCAAGCGGGTGGCAAACAGGGATTGATGCGCATCGCGCAGCACAACATCGGTAATACCGAGGGGTTTCTTGCTCATGGCCAGACCCTTGTCAGGTGATGGTCAGTGGAAATCAACCGCGCCCGGAACGGGCACGATGTTGGCGAATCGCGTCTTCAATCACGCGCAGGGTTGTAGCATCCACCGCCGCCGGCGCAGTACTGCCCAGTGCCGGCACGGACAACGGGACCGGTACAGCTTCGGGAAAATAGCGGTTGACGAACCAGGACATCAGGTTGGTACAGGCCACCAACACAATCAGGAAGCTAAATACCACGCCCATGCCAACCAGCATGAGTTCAAGGCCT
>JBFHPX010000095.1:0-8599 GCA_041592575.1 Alcanivoracaceae bacterium | reverse complement strand
GTCGGAACTGAGAAAGCCGCCATCGGCATCAAGAATCACTGCCAGCGTCAGGTTCGGAAAATGGTGCCCCTTGGCCAGCATCTGGGTGCCGACCAGAATCGCTGGCGCGCCGCCATGCACCTTCTTCAGCGCTGCATCCAGGCTGCCCTTGCGGCGGGTGCTGTCGCGGTCGACCCGGATCACGCTGGCACCGGGGAAGCGCGCTTCCAGCAACTCTTCCAGTTTTTCCGTGCCGGTGCCGGCATCTCCCAGATTACTTGAGCCGCAGCCGGGGCAGTGGCGCGGAATTCGCTGCTGGGCGCCGCAGTGGTGGCAGATCAGCCGGTTGTCGCGCTTGTGCCAGGTCATATGCACGCTGCAGTGCCGGCACTCCGCCTCCCAGCCGCAATCGTGGCAGTGGATCAGCGGCGAATAGCCGCGCCGGTTGATAAAGATCAGCGCCTGTTGCTTCTGTTTCAGCGTGTCCTCGATGGCTTTAAGGCTGGCCGGACTCAGTGGCTCGCGGCCGGGCAGGGCGCGGCAGTCCTCCAGCAGCAGGGTCGGCGGTTTGGCATCGCCGGCGCGGTTGTGCAGTTTCAGGTGTCGATAGCGGCCGGCGCGGGCCAGTTGCAGGGTTTCCAAGGCTGGTGTGGCACTGCCCAGGATCACCGGCACATCCAGCAGGCGGGCACGCCAGACCGCGAGGTCGCGGGCCGAATAGCGCAGGCCGTCCTGCTGTTTCAGTGAGCCGTCATGGGCCTCATCAACGATAATCATGCCGGGGCGCAGCAGAGGCGTAAAAATCGCCGAACGGGTGCCGAGCACAATGCTGGCCTCGCCGCGGCGGGCTCGCAGCCAGCCGTGCAGGCGCTCGCGGTCCGTGAGGCCAGAGTGCAGGCTGATCACCGGTACATTGAAGCGCTTTTCGAAGCGCCGCACGGTTTGCGGGGTCAGGCCGATTTCCGGTACCAGCACCAGAATCTGTTTGCCTTCCTTGAGCAGTGGCTCCATCGCCTGCAGGTAGACCTCGGTCTTGCCACTGCCGGTGATGCCATCAAGCAGGAACGGGGTGAAGCCCCGGGCGCCCTGAATCGCCTTGATGGCGGCCTGCTGCTCGGTACCCGGCGTGGGCGGTACTTCCGCCATCAGGCTGCGCGGTTTCGGCATCTCGGCGTCGACCTCGCGCAGTACCACCCAGCCCTTTTTCTCCAGCGTGACCAGTGCGCTGCGCTGGATATCGAGACCGGCGAGCATGTCCGCCGGCAGGCCCTGCGGGTGCTGCTGGAGCAGCTCCAGCGCCTGCTGCTGACGTGGAGCCCGAGCCAGCGCCTTCGGTTCGGCGAAGCGGCCCTGGGCGGTGAGCTGCCATTCCAGCCGCCCCGGCAGCAGGGCTTCGCTGCCCTGACGCAGCAGCACGGGCAGCAGCGTGGCAACGACGTCACCGATCGGGTGGTGATAGTAGCTGGCGGCATGGTCACACAGCGCCAGCAGGTCCTGATCGAGCAGCGGCTGTTCGTCAATGATCCGTCGCACCATCTTCAGTTTGCTGCTGGCGACTTCGGATTGTTCATGGCCCCAGACCACGCCCACCAGTGTCCGGTTACCGAACGGCACCTCGCAGCGGCAACCCGGTGCCGGCAGGGCTGCGCCACGGGGTGGCAGGTAGTCGAACAGCTGGCGCAGCGGTGCCGGGACGGCAACCTTGAGCACCAGCCCGGGGTGGGCAGGGGGCATTTCATCTCTCTGGTCGGGCAAAGGCGGTGATTGTGGCCTGACCCGCTTGCGTCGCCAAGACAAGCTGGTATGATTCGCGCTCAATTTTGCCCGGCGCAAGCCAATAGTGTGGTGCCCGAAAACGGTTTCGGGTAGCGACACGCCAGGAGTCGAGTCATGAAAGCTGAAATTCATCCGGATTACAAAGACGTCACCATCACCTGTTCCTGCGGTAACGTGATCAAGACCCGTTCTACCCGCGGTCAGGACTTTCTGATCGACGTCTGCTCCGCCTGCCACCCGTTCTACACTGGCAGCCAGAAGGTTACCGACACCGGTGGCCAGATCGACAAGTTCAAGCAGCGTTTCGGCGCTATCGGGTCACGCAAGAAAGCCTGATCCGTTCCGGTTCGGTGATTCATGCGAAAAGCACCCGCAGGGTGCTTTTTGCGTTTCACTGGCGGGCAGAAACAGTTTGTATAGCGACAGCATCACCGGCAAGGTGCCGGTGGCCGAGGCGATAACGCCAAGGCTTGGGCAGTACAGGCAGCAGAGAGAGTCGAGTCATGTCTGACGATTTGAAACAGGCAGCGCTGGAATACCACGCCCGTCCCCGTCCCGGGAAGATCAGCGTGGAAGTGACCAAGCCGGCCGCCACCATGCGCGACCTCAGTCTTGCCTACAGCCCGGGTGTGGCAGAACCGGTGCGGGAAATCGCCCGGGAGCCGGAGCTGGCCTATCGTTACACCTCGAAGGGCAATCTGGTGGCCGTGATCAGTGACGGTAGCGCCATTCTCGGCCTTGGCGATCTTGGAGCGCTGGCATCGAAGCCGGTGATGGAAGGTAAAGGCATTCTGTTCAAACTGTTTGCCGGCATTGATGTGTTCGACATCGAGCTGGAGGCTGAGTCCCCACAGGCATTTATTGATACCGTGGTGCGCATCCACAAGACCTTCGGCGGCATCAATCTTGAGGACATCAAGGCACCGGAGTGTTTCGAGATTGAACGCACGCTGAAAGAGCTGTGTGATATTCCTGTATTCCACGATGATCAGCATGGCACGGCTATTGTCGTGGGTGCCGGTCTGGTCAATGCCCTGCAGATACAGAACAAAAAAATTGAGGACATCCGTGTGGTTTGCGTCGGTGCCGGCGCTGCAGGTGTGGCATCAATCAAGCTGCTGATCGAAATGGGCGCGCGCAAGGAAAATATTCTGGTGCTGGATCGCAAGGGCGTGATTCATTCCCGCCGTAACGACCTGACCCAGTTCAAGGCGGCGTTTGCCAACGATACCGACAAGCGCACGCTGGACGACGCAATAGAGGATGCTGATGTATTTATCGGTGTGTCCGGCCCCGACATGCTGACTCAGGACATGGTCCGCAAGATGGCGCCGAAGCCGATTATTTTTGCGCTGGCCAATCCGGACCCGGAGATCCGCCCGGAGTTGGCACGTGAAGTGCGTCCGGATGCGATCATTGCCACCGGGCGTTCTGATTACCCCAATCAGGTCAACAACGTGCTTGGATTTCCCTATATTTTCCGTGGTGCGCTCGATGTTCGCGCCAAGGCAATCAATGAGGAAATGAAGATCGCGGCAGTGCGCGCCATCGCGGCGCTGGTGCATGAACCGGTACCGCAGCTGGTGCTGGATGCCTATGGCGGTCAGGCGCTGTCGTTTGGTGCCGATTACATCATTCCGAAGCCGAATGATCCGCGTCTGCTTGGTATTGTGTCGGCGGCAGTGGCTCGCGCTGCGGTGGATTCCGGCGTTGCGCGCAAGGGCTACCCGGCCCACTACCCACTGAAGACGGTCAAGGATGTGTTTCCGCAGTGACAATCTTCGGGAAATAAAAAAGGCCGGCTTCTGACCGGCCTTTTTTTTGCCGCCAGGGCATCAGAACAGATGCTCTGGCTCGCCCTCCTCGGTGGCAGTGCCCATATCCATGGGCTGCTCGGTGTCAGCTTCCGGAACAGTGCCTTCGATGAAGTATTCAAAGATGGCATCAGCATCGCCGGGGCGCGCTAACTTGCCACTGACGCTGTTGATGCGAGCGGTCACGATGCCCGGTGGCTGCGGCATCTGCCGCTCCGGCTCTCCTTCCAGCGCGGTGCTCATGTAGCGGATCCAGATTGGCAACGCCGCGCGGCCACCGTACTCGCCTCGCCCCAGCGTGGCCGGTTCATCAAAGCCGACCCACACCGCCGCCACCAGTGCTGGCGAGTAACCGACAAACCAGGCATCGACCTGCTCGTTGGTGGTGCCGGTTTTACCGGCCAGATCTCGCCGGCCAAGCTGGCTGCTGGCCTGATAGGCGGTGCCGCGTCGCACCACATCTTTCAGCATCGAATCCATCAGCCATATGTAGCGCTCGTCCACGGCGCGCGGGACTTCTATGGTTTTTCGAACCAGCGGCCTGGTATCCGAGCCCGGTTCGGTCAGGTCGCCACGGGTTACTGACTCGATAGCCATTTCCCGTTCCAGCAGTGCCTCGGTGTCCAGCGTGCCCTCATTGCTGGAGCGACAGTCCGTATCGCAGAGCACAACATCTGGCGCCAGCCAAAGTGCCTTGCTGTCATTGTTCTCAATTCGTTCGATAAACCAGGGCGTAACCCGGAAGCCGCCATTGGCAAATACGCTGTAGCCGCTGGCCATTTCCATCGGCGTGACCGCAGCACTGCCCAGTGCCAGCGACAGATCACGCTGGAAGCGTTCGGTCGGCAGACCGAAATCCTTCAATGTTGACAGGGTATGACTGATGCCGGTCTGTTGAAGCAAGCGGATGGAAACCAGATTCAGCGAGCGGTACAGCGCTTCGCGAAGTCGGGTCGGACCATAGAAGCGGCTACTTGCGCCAGTCGGCCGCCAGGCAGTTTCCAGAGCCGAGTCCTGAAACACGATCGGGGCATCGTTAATCAGGGTGGCGGGGGTTGCGCCCTTGGTCAGTCCCGCAGTGTAGATGAATGGCTTGAGTGCCGAGCCAGCCTGACGCTGTCCCTGAATTACCCGGTTAAAGTGCGACTGGGCAAAACTGTAACCGCCCGCCAGTGAACGCACTGCGCCGTTGCGAGGATCCAGTGACACCAGTGCGCTTTGTGCCGCCGGAACTTGTGCCAGGCGCCATTGCGGGCGCTGATTTTCATCAACCACGGCGCGGAGCCGAATGACGTCTCCGGTTTTGAAGATGTCGGTTACCTTTTTCGGTTCGCCCGCCACAGCATCTGTACTTATATGACGCTTGGCCCACTGCATCTGCGACCACTGCAGGGTGGTCAGGGTGCCGCTGGCGAGCAAAACCTCTGCTTCCTGCTCTGCGGTGCTGACTACAATCGCCGGCTCCAGCCCGGCGATGGCGGTAAAGGGGCGCAACAGCGACGTCCAGCGGGCGATGATTTGCAGCGCCTCCTCGTCCGGCTCGGCACTGATTTCCGGCAGCGCCGGCAGCTCGGCCAGGTCGACACTGGCTTCGGCGCCGCGCCAGCCATGACGTTCATCGTACTCGTGCAGGCCGGCGCGCAGGGCGCTGACCGCGGCGGCCTGACGCTTGCCGTCGACCGTGGTGTATACCCGCAGACCGGCGGTATAGGCCTGCTCGGTTCCGTAGCGTTGAACCACTTCGCTGCGTACCATTTCAGCCAGATATGAGGCGTCCAGTTCCGGCGCCGGGCCGTGGTAGCGGGCGTCCACCGGGGTGGCGCGAGCCGCATCGTATTGTTCGCGATCAATCATGCCGATCTTGAACATCCGTCGCAGGATCCAGTTGCGCCGACTCAGTGCCCGCTCCGGATTGGTGATCGGGTTATAGGCGGAGGGAGCCTTGGGCAGGCCGGCAATCATTGCCCACTGGGGCAGGTCCAGATCGCGAATGGATTTGCCGTAATAGACCTGAGCTGCCGCTTCGGCACCGTAGGCGCGGTGGCCGAGAAAGATCTTGTTCATGTACAACTCGAAGATCTGTTCCTTGCTGAGCACATGCTCGATTTCCAGGGCAAGAACTATCTCATTGAATTTTCTAAGGAATTTCTGCTCTCGATCAAGAAAGAAGTTGCGCGCCACCTGCATGGTGATGGTGGAGCCGCCGGAGCGGATCTCGCGATAGCGCAGCAGTTCGGCAAATGCCCGGGCCAGACCACGCAAGTCGACCCCGCCATGACGGAAAAAGCGCTCGTCCTCAGCAGCCATCACTGCGTTGACGAACATTGGCGGAAGCTCCTCGAACTTCAGTGGCGTCCGGCGTTTATCGCCGAATTCCCCGATTAGCAGTCCGTCGGCGGAGAACACCCGCAAGGGGATCTGGAAGGAAACATCGCTAAGCTGGCGGGCCGGGGGCAGTTGTGGAGCCAGATAAAGGTAGGCTGCATTGAGCACCATGATGGTGCCGCTTGCCGCCAGAGTCAGTGCCAGCAGGAGCCAGCGCCACCAGGGTCTTCGTAACTGCATGATTTTTAAAACCCGAGTCCTGTCCGAAGGGAAGATGGCCGGGGCCATCCGTGAAGGCCGTCATTATATGGGCCAAAGCAAGTTGTGATCTAACATCCTTTCTGTTATTAGTTATTCCTAAAGTGATTAGACATGAATATCCTGTAAGTGTATATTTCTTCGATAAAAATAGTCCGATAACAACCAGATAGGACATCAACGTGCTGGCCTTGTTCAGAAAAAAGTCCCAGATCTATCTGGGAATCGACATCAGCTCCACTGCAGTCAAGCTGCTTGAGCTGTCGAAGTCCGGGGGGCGCTATCGGGTCGAGAGCTATGGCGTCGAGCCGTTGCCTGCCAACGCCGTGCAGGAAAAAAACATTGTAGACGTCGAGGGGGTGGGTGACGCCATTGCTCGGCTGGTCAGTCGTACCCGACCCGGCGCAAAGGCAGCCGCGGTAGCGGTGGCTGGTTCTGCGGTGATCACCAAGCTGATCGAGATGGATGCGTCGTACAGTGAAGACGAGATCGAGAATCAGCTCAAGATCGAGGCCGATCAGTACATTCCGTTCCCGCTGGACGAAGTGCGGATGGACTTCGAAGTGGTGGGTCCGACGGACAACAATCCGGACAAAGTAGATGTGCTGCTGGCTGCATCGCGCACCGAGAACGTCGAGATGCGCGAGGATGCATTGGAGATCGGTGGTCTTCAGGCAAAAGTTGTTGATGTCGAGGCTTACTCGATGGAGCGGGCTTTCCAGCTGGTGCTGCCGCAGTTGCCCAACGCCGCCGAGCTTGAAACTGTAGCCCTGTTTGACATCGGCGCAACGATGACAACCCTGAACGTCTTTCATCAGGGTCGCTCCGTCTATACCCGCGAGCAGTTGTTCGGGGGCAAGCAGCTGACGGAAGAAATTCAGCGGCGTTATGGCATTTCCATGGAGGAAGCGGGGCTCGCCAAGAAAACGGGGGAGCTGCCGGATGATTATGAGAGCGAAGTGCTTCAGCCTTTCAAGGATGCCATTGTCCAGCAAGTGAACCGATCGTTGCAGTTTTTCTACGGCTCCACTCAGTTTAACGAGGTTGACTACATCCTGCTGGCGGGCGGCTCGGCCTCCATTGCCGGATTGCCTGATCTGATTCAGGACAAGGTGGGGGCAGCCTGCTCTGTGGCAAATCCGTTTACTGATATGACCCTGTCCAACAAGGTCAGCGCCAGCGCAATTGCCAATGATGCTCCTGCGATGATGATCGCATGCGGCCTTGCCCTGAGGAGCTTTGACCAATGACCACTATTAACCTCCTTCCCTGGCGAGAAGCACGCCGCAAGCAGCAGCAGCAGGACTTTATCATCATGCTGGCGGTTGCCGCAGCAATCGGTATCGCGGTGTTTTTTGGCTGGAAACTGGTTGTCGACGGCAAGCTCGAGAACCAGCTCAGTCGTAATCGTTATATCGAGCGAGAGTTGAGTCAGCTTGACCAGCAAATCAAGGAAATCAGTGAGCTGGAAAAGCGTCGCGCGGATCTGGTGTCGCGGATGAACGTGATTCAGGATCTTCAGAATAATCGCCCGTATATCGTTTATATGTTTGATCAGCTGGTCCGCACTCTGCCGGACGGGGTCTACTACACCAGCATTGAGCGTAAGGGCGGTATCTTTACCATCTCCGGCATTGCTGACTCGAATAATCGAATCTCCGCACTGATGCGAAACCTGAACGAGTCGGACTGGTTCAAGGATCCGGACTTGCGCACTGTGGCAGCAGCAGCGGATGGTTCACAGGAGAACGTATTTACCCTGACGGTAAGTCAGGAGCTGCCCAGCACGAATGCAGGCAAAGACAAGCAAGGGGGTGGCAAATGAGCAAGGCCGACAGAAAGGGCTTTGACCCCCAGGAGTTGATGGAGACGCTTCAGAATCTCGACTTTGAAAATGTCGGGGGCTGGCCGCTTCCTGTCAAGCTTGGGGCGGCTGTTCTGGTGTTTGTTGGTGTATTGGCGGGGGGCTACTTCTTCAGCATCACCGAGAAGAATACCTTGCTCCAGCGATATCAGAATGACGAAAGCAACCTGATGCAGCAATACGAGAAGAAGGCTTTCACTGCTCAGAATCTGGAGCAGTACAAGAAGCAGATGGTCGACATGGAAGAGATGTTCGGCTCTCTGCTAAGCCAGTTGCCGAAAGATACCGAAGTACCGGGGCTGCTTGAAGATATTACGCACACCGGGCTGGGTAGTGGTCTGGAAATTGACCGGATTGAGCTGGGCTCGGTGGTCGAGAAAGAGTTCTACGCAGAACTGCCAATCAAGATGATGGTGCGTGGCGATTTTCATGGATTTGGTTCGTTTGTCAGCGGTGTGGCGGCATTGCCGCGGATTGTGACGCTGGAAGATTTCACCATCAAGCCAGTATCGAAGTCATCTAACCGGCTGCTGGATATGCAAATCAGTGCCAAGACCTACCGGTATGCCTCCGGGGCTGGTGC
>JBFHPX010000094.1:0-8700 GCA_041592575.1 Alcanivoracaceae bacterium | reverse complement strand
GGATGACGGCGGGCACTGAAAATAAAAAACCCGCTTATTCAGCGGGTTACATTGGGATTGGTGGAGCGGAGGAGGATCGAACTCCCGACCTCTGCATTGCGAACGCAGCGCTCTCCCAGCTGAGCTACCGCCCCATGTTCTTACTCTCGCCTGTTGGGTCCGAACGGGTCCGTTCACCGTGAATCAGCGCGTGCAGCGCATTCTTCAGGTTGCTGGAGGAGGTCGGTGTCCATCAGGTGGCGGGATTATACCCACTGCCCTGGATGCGATAAAGGCCTATCTGATGTTTACTCAGCGCCGGGCGAACTGGCTGGGCGGGTGTCGGCCGCGGTCATTCGCTGCGGACTTTGCGCCGCAGCATTTCCCGTTCCAGCTGGGTCACGAGTTTGCGCAGGACGTGTTCGTGCTGCGGCTGGATATGGTGGAAGGAGGCGCCGATGTGCTGGGTGTGATTATGGCTGTTCTGCCGGACGAAGCGGATTTCTATTTCCGTCTGCAGTGATTCGCCTTTGGGCAGATCGAGTTGGCAATTGTCGATGATCTGGCCGCGATTCAGTTTGATGCCATCGCTGATGTTCGCACCCAGGCCGCCCATGGATAAATCGGTCACGTCGCCGTCGACGACTTGATGCATACCTTCGATCGGCAGATGCAGCGGTACGGCGAGGCTGACGCCGACGTGCACGCGGAAATCGTTGCGCCGTTGCAGGTAGGTCAGGGAACTGGGGAGCGGGGCATGGTAGAAGGATATGCCGCGCTGGCTCTGGCCGATATTGATCTTGCAGGCGAAGCTCAACTCGACGCCCTGGCACTGGCAGCGGATCTTCAGCTGGCGTACTTCGCAGGCCAGCGCGTGGCCTTCTTGTGGACTGAGTTCGTCGAGGAGAACCAGGTTTCGTTCAGGGCTGACGTCGAGCAGCAGACTGTTGAAGACGCCGTCGTGACCAGGTACCCGCACGCTCAGCAATACCTTGTGGTCGCGTATGCGCCGGAGCAGGTTGGCGATCTGTGGGACGTGTGTGATGTGCTCGGCTTGGCCCTGGTATTCGGTGGCTCGCCCCGGCACCGTTTGCTCAGTCATTACCTGTCCGCACTCTGGTTCATATCATTATTCAGGCGGAATGATACGCATTGCGTGCGGAGAATAGAAATGGAATGTAACGGCGTTATGCCTTGGCCAGGCTACGGCCGTTGTCGTGGCCGGCATTGCTGCTGCCGTTCGGGTCGTACAGCGAGACCGGTATGGCCGCGCCGCGCAGCAGCGACAGCGCCTGCTGGGCATAGCGTCGGCTGGATTCCAGGGTGGCGCCGTTGATGCGGTTGGCATGCTGGCAGTGGGCCAGTCGCTCCAGCAGCAGCTGCCAGCCGCGCTGCAGTTGTCCGCGCTCATCGCACCAGTCCAGGCAGGTCTCGATGTCCGCGGCGGTATGACCATAGCCGGCGCGCGATAGCACCGCCTGCTTGCTGTGTTGCAGCGTTTCCAGCTGTTGCAGCAGCGCATTCTTGTCCAGGACGAGCTGCTCCAGGGCATCGGCATCACGCTTGGTCAGGGCCGTGGCCTCCTCAGCCAGCAGGGTCTGCAGCTTGCCCGCACAGTCGTATTCGGCGTGCAGGAGGTCGTGCAATTGCTGACGGCAATGCTGGCGCTCGTCCATGTCGATAATCCTCGTTAAGCCATGTCACCCAGGGCGCGTTCCAGACTCATCATCTTGCCGGCGATGCGGTTCGGGTCGATCTCGAAGCTACCGTTCGCCAGGGCCTCTTTGACCGCGGCCACTTTCTGCGAATTGACCACCGGCTGGTCGGCAATCTGGGCCTCCAGCTGACGCAGTTGCTGAGCCGCCGGGGTCAGGCTGACCTGATCGGTGCTGCTCTGCGCCGGGGTATTGGGCTTGTCCGGTGCCTTCTCGGTCTGCGCCGGGCTGCCGCCGCGGTGCGAACCGACATCGGTTACCTGCGTGGAAGCAGGAGGAATATTGTTGATATCTATGGTCATTCTCGTCTCCCTGGGGGTTCCAGTGTGTTCGTCATGTTTCTATATCGTCATTTACTTCAACAACTTTAACGCCTTTTTCACGGGTCGGGCTCAGAGCGTCACTTTTACGACGCTTGGCGAGACGACCCAGCCTTCAATGACGCGTTTCGAGTTCAATGCCCGGACCCGGATGCGGTCGCCACGGGCACCATCATTAACTGCTTCGCCGAGCATTTCCACTTGAATCGGGCCCTGGCCGCTGACCAGCATCACCCGGTCGCCACGGCGTACCAGGCGCGGTGCCTTGACCATGGACGGGGTCAGCACGGTGCCGGCCGGCACGGCCCGCAACAGGGCCATGCCTTCAACTTCCGCCGCGGTCTGCAGGTGTCCCTGACTCAGGCCGGTCAGTTTGGTTTCGACGCTCTGCACATCGCCCGGGGTGAGCGGGGTACCGCGTGCCAGGCTCCGCGTAGTGACCAGGGCGGGGCCAAAAATATCAATTTCGGCAGAGACATAGATCTTCCAGCCGGCAAGGTCCGGGCAGCTGACGGCGACGCTGGTGGTGCCCGACAGTCGCGCCCCGGAGGGCAGTTCCGCCTGCAGTGCCTGTGTGCACTGGCGCAGCCGCAGGCGCGCATCCAGGCGCCCGAGGGTGATGTCGATACGGCCGTCATGCTGCGCGGCGGCGGCCTGCTTGAGGTGGGTTTCGGCCGCCGCCAGGATGTCGGTGGGGGCCTGGATCGCTGCCTCCGCCGGCACCTGGGCACTCGCCAGCGCGCTGTTCAGCAGCAGCAGCGGCAAGCCCATCAGCACACTTCTCAACAAGTTCATCATCCACTCCCGGTTACTTCTGGGGTAGGAAAATGCAATTGCTGTGCCGCTCGTACAAACCGATTAAGTAATACAGGCAGACGCCGATACCACAGCAGGATCTCAAGTAACACGTGCCGGGCAGGAGAACACTCTATGAGCAGCGTATTGGCCAGCGTCGATCAACGTACCCAGCTTGCGGGCCACAACCGCCTGGAAATATTGATGTTTCGCCTGGATAACAAGCAGCGTTTCGGGCTCAACGTCTTCAAGATTCAGGAAGTCATTCAATGTCCGCCGCTGACCGCCTTGCCGCATTCGCACCCGGTGGTGTGCGGCATCGCCAATATGCGCGGCAAAACCATTCCGGTCCTGGATCTGGCCAAGGCCATCGGCCGGCGGCCGCTGGAGGATACCGCCGGGCATTTCGTGATCGTCACGGAGTTCAACCGCACCGTGCAGGGCTTCCTGGTCAAGATGGTCGACCGCATCGTGAACATGAACTGGGAACAGATCATGCCGCCGCCGAAAGGCACCGGGCGCGAGAGCTATCTGACCGCGGTTACCGAGGTGGACAACGAACTGGTCGAGATCATCGATGTCGAGAAGGTCTTGTTCGAGGTCATCGGTGTCAACGAGGGTATCTCCAGCGAGATCCTGGCCGATGCCGCCGAGACCACCGGCGATGGGACGGCCGAACACCGCCCGCATATTCTGGTTGCGGACGATTCCATGGTCGCGCGCAATCAGATCAAGCGCACCCTGGATCAGCTGGGCATAGAGTCGACACTGGCCAGCGATGGCCGCAAGGCCCTGGATATTCTCGAGCGCTGGGCCGAGCAGGAGCCGGAGAAACTGCGCAATCTTTCCATGATCATTTCCGATGTGGAAATGCCGGAGATGGACGGCTATACCTTGACCACGCGGCTGCGTGCCGACCCGCGTCTGAAAGACGCCTACGTGCTGCTGCACACCTCGCTGAGTGGCGTGTTCAACAATGCCATGGTGGAGAAGGTCGGGGCCAATCAGTTCATCGCCAAGTTCAAGCCGGACCTGCTGGCCACGGCGGTGATGACGCAGGTGAAGGCCAAACAACGGCAACTGGGTGTATGAACGATTGTCCGCCAGTATGACCATATCGCTTAACATGACGCCCGCTGTGCGGGGCAGATAGGAGTACCGCCGCCCGAGAGGCGGATCGGCGAGAAGGAATAGCAGTTTGACGCGCACAGCTCTTTCCACCCAGGATTACGAGGCCTTTCGGGAATTTCTCGAAGAGGCCTGTGGCATTGTGCTGGGTGAAAACAAGCATTATCTGGTGGTCAGCCGGCTCGGCCGGCTGATGGCCGATGAAGGTGTGGAGACGCTCGGCGAACTGGTGTCGCATCTGCGCCAGAGCAAGAATCATGTGCTGCGCGAACGCATCGTCGAGGCCATGACCACCAACGAAACCTTCTGGTTTCGCGACACCTTCCCTTACGACATTCTCAAAGACACCATTCTTCCGGATCTGGTGGAGCGGCGGGTACGCACGCCGCGCATCTGGTCGGCGGCCTGTTCCACCGGCCAGGAGCCGTATTCCATCAGCATGATCGTGCAGGAGTTCATGGGCAGCCGTCCGGGCAGTCTGGTGGATGCGCAGATTCACGCCACGGATATCTCGCCGAGCATTCTGAAAGAGGCCAAGGAAGCCGTGTACGATCACCTGGCGCTGGCGCGCGGCCTGTCGCCCGAGCGCAAGCAGAAATACTTCGTGCAGGTGCGCGACAAGCACTGGCAGGCGCGGCCGGAGATCACCCGGCGGGTGCGTTTCAGCCAGACCAACCTGTTGCAGAGCTACAGTCTGCTGGGGCGTTTCGACGTGATCTTCTGCCGCAATGTGCTGATCTATTTCTCCAGCGAGTCCAAGTCGGACATCCTGGCGCGGATGGCGCGGATATTGAATCCCGGCGGCTATCTGTTTCTGGGTTCCTCCGAATCGATCTCCCAATACTCCGACGACTTCGAGATGGTGCGCTGCCCGCGCGGCTCGGTGTACCGGGTGAAAAGCAATCTGGCACCGCTGCCGGCGGCCAGGCCGGCCGTAGCGGCGACACCCGCCCCCCGTCCTCCTCTCCGCGGCAAGCGCTAGGGGTGACTTGCCACCTGGCGGCGGATTATTGCCGCCTGGCGAATCCGCCGCTCTCATACATATAAGGATGCAGGCAATCCGAAAGCGCTGTTGTGGCGCTATGGCACGACCGTTGCTTAGGTCATGGCTAAACAGATCTCAAGTTCGAGGTTGCCATGCCGCTAAACATCGATTCCGCCCTGGGCCCCATGCCCGATGCCCTGATTCTCCGGGGACGTCGCTCGGAGGTCATTGCGTCAAATCTGGCCAATGCCGACACGCCGAACTTCAAGGCGCGCGATTTCGACTTCCAGGCCATGATGAACCAGGCACGCACCGATCAGGTCGCGCTCGCCACCACGCAAGCCGGACATATCGCACTCAACGCCAGCGGCGGTCTCGCCGGTGAGCAACTGCAATACCGCGTACCCAACCAACCCGCACTGGATGGTAATACCGTCGATCTGCAAACCGAGCAGGCCGCCTTCGCCGAGAACGCGGTGAAGTACGAGGCCACGCTGACCTTCCTGTCCAGTCGCATCAAAGGCCTGATGTCGGCCATTCGGGGAGACTGATCATGTCGCTGTTTAATGTGTTCGAGATTGCCGGTTCCGCGATGAGCGCACAGAACGTGCGCCTGAACACCACGGCCAGCAACCTGGCCAATGCGGAAACCGTCGGCAGCACCGAAGAAACCACCTACCGCGCCCGCCATCCCGTCTTCGCCTCGGTGCTGAAGGCCATGCATGGCCAGAATGATGCGGCCGGTGCCGCTGTGCAGGTGGTCGGCATCACCGAGAGCCAGGAACCGTTGCTGCAGCGTTATGCGCCGGACAACCCATTGGCGAACGCCGAAGGCTATGTGTACATGCCGAACGTTAATCCGGTCGACGAGATGGTGAACATGATTTCCGCCTCGCGCAGTTACCAGAACAACGTCGAGGTGATGAATACATCGAAACAGATGCTGCTGGCCACGTTGCGGCTGGGGCAGTAGAGGCAAGGAGGTAGGCCAACATGGTGTCTTCGATAGACAGTAGCACGCTGAGTTCGCTGGGGCTGCGTTCGACGCAGGATGCCCAGGCAGGCGTGGACAAGAATGACTTGGGTCAGGATGCGTTCCTGCAGCTGATGGTTGCGCAACTGCGCAATCAGGATCCGATGAAGCCAATGGAGAACGGTGAGTTCCTGACCCAGATCGCACAGTTCAGCCAGGTGACAGGCCTGCAGGATCTGCAGAAATCCTTCGACGAACTGAGTTCGTCGCTGGTGTCGAACCAGGCCTTGCAGGCGGCCTCGCTGGTCGGGCGCGATGTGCTGGCGCCGACCGGTCTGGGCGTATTGGCAACCGGACAGCCGATCAAGGGCAGCGTGGAACTGACCAGTGCCAGCCCGAAGGTGTCTGTGAATATCTATGACAGCGTCGGCCAGCTGGTGCGCAAGCTGGAGCTGGGTAGCCAGGCGGCCGGTGATGTGCAGTATCAATGGGACGGTCTGAAGGATGACGGCAGCTATGCGCCGCCGGGCAATTATCTGATCAGCGCCGAAGCGGAATTCAACGGCAAGAACGAGGCCGTTGAGGCCCTGGTGGTCAATCGGGTCGATGGAGTGACGCTGGGTAACGCCGGCAGTCTGCTCCTGGATCTGGCGGGTGTCGGTCCGCTGGATTTCAATCAAGTCAAACAGATTCTCTGACGAGAGGTACATCACATGCCATTTCAAATTGCACTCAGTGGTCTGAACGCAGCGTCGTCAGATTTGAAAGTAACCGGTAACAACATCGCCAACGCCAGCACCAACGGCTTCAAGTCCTCGCGTGCCGAGTTTGCCGATGTGTATGCGACCTCACTGGGCGGCGTCAGCAGCACCGCCGTCGGTGGCGGCGTGCGACTGGCCAATGTCGCGCAGCAGTTCGCTCAGGGCAATATCGAATTCACCAACAACAATCTCGATCTGGCGACCAACGGCGAAGGCTTCTTCGTGCTGAACGATGGCGGCTCGCGCGTCTACACCCGTGCCGGTTCCTTCAGCATCGATCGCGATGGCAATGTGGTCAACAGCACCGGCCAGCAGTTGCAGGTGTTTCAGCCGATCGGCGGCAGTTCCACCTCATTCAATACCGGTTCGCTGGCGAATCTGCAGATCTCGCTGACCGAAGGCGCGCCGCGCGCGACCGACTCGGTGGAGATGGCGATCAACATGGATGCCAGCGCCACCAGCGTTGGCGCGGTGGGTGCCTTCAACCCGGCGGTGCCGAGCAGCTACAACTATTCCACATCCTTCACGGTCTACGATTCGCTGGGTGCGCAGCATACCTCGACCATGTATTTCCTGAAGGACAATGCTGCATCGAATACCTGGTACAGCTGGTTATATACGGATAACGGTACCACCAGCACCAATGTGACCGATGGCGGTAATCCGTACTCGACGCTGGTGTTCAACAGCGACGGTAGCCTGGCGACCATCAACGGCGTGGCGGGCGGCACGGTGGCTTACGATCCTTTGGCCATGACCAATGGTGCGGCGAATCTGGCGATGACCCAGGACTTCACCAAGGTGACCCAGTTCGGCGGTGATTTCTCGGTGAACTCGCTGTTCCAGAACGGTTATGCCACGGGTCGTCTGACTGGCCTGGACATTGCCGACAACGGCGTGGTGTCGGCGCGTTACACCAACGGCCAGTCGACCGCACTGGGCAAGATCGCGCTGGCCAATTTCGCCAACGTACAGGGTATGCGGCAGCTGGGTGATACCAACTGGGCGGAGACCTTCAGCTCCGGTGGCGCGCTGATCGGCGAAGCGGGCACGGCATCTTTTGGCCTGATTCAGTCGGGCGCATTGGAGTCCTCCAATGTAGATATCGCCGAGCAGCTCATAAACTTGATAACGGCGCAGAGAAATTTTCAGGCGAACTCGCAGGTCATCAGCACCGCCGACACCATTACGCAGACCATCATCAACATCCGCTGATAGCTGAACACGGAGCATAACCATGGACCGCATGTTGTACATCGCCGCCGACGGAGCCAGCCAGATTCAGAAGGCACAGGCGGTCAACGCGAACAACCTGGCGAATACCAGCACCACCGGTTTCAAGGCGCAGTTCGACATGCTGCGTTCGCTGCCGGTGTACGGTCCGGGTTATGCGAGCCGCGTGCACAGTCAGATCGAATCCTCCGGCGTCGACCACAGCGCCGGTGCGCTGATGGCCACCGGCCGCAGTCTGGACATCGCCGTGAACGGCAATGGCTGGATCGCGGTGCAGGCGCCGGATGGCAGCGAGGCTTATACGCGTGCCGGCGATCTGCGCGTGTCGGCCACCGGCATCCTGGAAAACGGTGCCGGCCATCCGGTGCTGGGCGATGGCGGTCCGATCTCGATTCCGGATGCGAAAGAGCTGGAGATCGGCACCGACGGTACCGTGTCGGTGCTGCCGATCGGTCAGGCGGCAACCACGCTGGCGGTGGTCGGCCGCATCAAACTGGTCAACATCGAGCCCGGCAATCTGAACATGGGCGAGGACGGATTGCTGCGGCAGCGTGATGGTATCCCGGCGCTGCCGGATGCCAGCGTACGCATCGCCAGTGGCGCGCTGGAATCCTCGAATGTGAATACCGTCGAGGCGATGACCACGATGATTCAACTGGCGCGGCAGTTCGAGGCGCAGGTCAAGTTGATGAAAGTGGCGGAAGAGAATGACGCCGCTTCAGCGAAATTGATGGCACTCAGTTAACGGCGGTCCGACATTCGGGCAGCTAAGGAGAACGAACGATGAAAGCTATGTGGATCGCGATGACCG
>JBFHPX010000093.1:0-8830 GCA_041592575.1 Alcanivoracaceae bacterium | reverse complement strand
GGCTGTAAATCGCAGACCTGCGCCATCATCATGGTCAGCAAGGCGTAGGAGGCAATATTGAACGGCACGCCGAGGAATATATCGCCACTGCGCTGATACAGCTGGCAGGACAGCTTGCCGTCGGCGACATAAAACTGGAACAGACAGTGGCAGGGCGGCAGCGCCTGACGGCCAAGTTCGGCGTTCTTGTCCGGGCTCAGGGTCGGGTCCGGCAACACCGCCGGGTTCCACGCTGATACCACCAGCCGGCGCGAATCCGGGTTGCGTTTGATCTCGGCGAGAATCTCGCTGATCTGATCGACCACGCGGCCGTCATGGGTTTTCCAGCTGCGCCACTGCTCGCCATAGACCGGACCGAGTTCGCCATCTTCCGTGGCCCACTCATCCCAGATCGAGACACCGTTTTCTTTCAGGTAACGGATATTGGTCTCGCCGGTCAGGAACCAGAGCAGCTCATGAATAATCGATTTCAGGTGCAGTTTTTTGGTGGTCAGCAGCGGAAAGCCTTCTCTGAGGTCGAAGCGCATCTGGTAACCGAACACGGCACGGGTGCCGGTGCCGGTACGATCATTTTTCACCACGCCGTGATCGCGGACGTGGCGGAGCAGGTCGAGATACTGCTTCATGTGGTGGCCCCCTGTTTGCGATAGCCCCAGATCATCATGCCGGCGCCGACGAAAATCATCGGCAGACTCAGCAGCATGCCCATGGTCAGCCAGTTACCGAGCAGGTAACCGATATGGGCATCCGGCTCACGGAAAAATTCGGCGCCGATGCGGGCACAACCATAACCGATACCGAACAGGCCGGTGACCGCAGCGGCGGGGCGCGGCTTGCGCGAAAAGATCCACAGCAGGGCAAACAGGGCCACGCCTTCAAATGCGAACTGGTACAACTGTGAAGGATGGCGTACCAGCTGCAGCGGATCACCGGGAAACACCATGCCCCAGGACACATCGGTGGGTTTGCCCCACAGCTCGCCGTTAATGAAGTTGCCGATACGGCCGGTGGCGAGGCCGACCGGCACCATCGGCACAATAAAATCCGAAACGGTGAAATAGCTTTTGCCGGTTTTGCGTTTGAAATACCAGAATGCCGTCAGTACACCGAGCATGCCGCCGTGGAATGACATCCCGCCTTGTTGCAGTTTGACGATCCAGAGCGGGTCGCGCAGCCACTGATCAAGGCCGTAGAACAGACCGTAGCCAAGTCGGCCACCGACAATCACGCCGACGGCGCCATAGAAAATCAGATCGCCGACCTGTTCGCGATTGAAAGGGCTGCCGGGTTTGCCAGCGCGCCAGCTGGCCAGCAACCAGGCGCCAGCAAAGCCGAACAGATAGGTCAGGCCGTACCAGTGCACGGCAAGCGGGCCAAGAGAAAAAGCAACAGGATCAATCTGCGGAAAAGTCATAGCACCAGATTCAGTCCGATCAGAAACAGGGCAGTGGCGAAGACCCGCTTCAGGGTCACAGCCGGCAGCCGGTGAGCCAGCCGCGCACCGAGGCGGGCCAGCGGAAAGCTGGTCAGCACTATACCTGCCGCCGCAGGCAGATACACGAAGCCGAGGCTGCCGTCGGGCAGATCCGGCTGCCGCCAACCGGCAATAATGAAGCCGGTGACGCCACCCAATGCAATCGGCAGACCGCTTACGGCGGAGACTGCCACGGCTTGCTGCATGCGCAGGCGGCAGGCGCTGAGAAACGGCACGGTCATCGAGCCACCACCGATGCCGAAGATGGCGGACAGAGTGCCAATCACAGCCCCGGCCAGCGCCAGACCGGAGTGACCGGGCAGGCGCTCGGCGCCGCCAGCTTGCTTGTGCTGGCTACTGATCGCCATTTGCACCGCTATGATCATGGCGAACACGCCAAATAGCCGCGCCAGCAGGGCGCTGGGCAGGGCGCTGGCAACGAAAGCGCCGATGAAAGCGCCGATGAGGATGCCGACGGCCATGGGCAAGGCCACTGGCCAGCGAATTGCGCCAAGCCGGTGATGGCCGTAGATCGAGCTGGTGGAGGTCACGGCAATGGTGGCCAGCGAGGTGGCCACTGCCTGTTGCGCAGTGATCGCAGCGGGGAAACCCATCAGAGGAAACAGCATCAGCAGCGCCGGCACGATCACCACGCCGCCGCCCAGACCGAGGGTACCGGCCAGCAGGCCGGCGACCACGCCAAGGGCAAGAAACTGGATGACAAGTTCGAGCAACGGCTGGACCTCGGCTACACTGCGCCCGGTATGCTATCCCAGAAGTTCGACCGGGTCTGCCCGGTGAAGAGATCCGTTGAGGAGAGTGCCCAAGGAATGTGTATCGTACTGTTTGCCTGGCAGGTCCATGCTGACTATCCGCTGATCGTCGCCGCTAATCGTGACGAGTTTCATCATCGCCCGGCGGAGCCGGCCCGCTGGCGCGGTGATTTGCTCTGCGGTCTGGATCTTGTTGCAGGCGGCACCTGGCTTGGCGTGACTCGTGACGGCCGCTTCGCGGCGGTAACCAACTACCGTGAGCCGATTGCCGACCGTAGTCCGGGCAACAGGTCCCGCGGCATGCTGCCACTGGGTTTTCTGCAAAGTGAGCTGACGCCGCTGGCGTATCTGCGCACTCTGGAGGCGGATCAGCAGGAGTACGGTGGCTTCAACTTGCTGGTCTGCGACGGTCTGGAGCTGGCCTGGATGAGTAACCGGGGCGCGCCGCCGCAGCTCGTCGAGCCGGGTGTCCACGCGCTCAGTAACGGGCAGCTCGATACGGACTGGCCGAAAACCCGACGCGGGCGGACGTTACTGGAGCAGTCCATTGCCACCGGGGTTTCGATCGACAGTTTGTTGCCGTTGCTGGCGGACGATCGGCTGCCCGATGACGATCAGCTGCCTGATACCGGTGTCGGGCTGGAGCTGGAGCGACTGGTGGCGCCCATATTTATCCAGTCTGCAGCGTATGGGACCCGGGCCAGTACGGCTTTATTCCAGCATATCAATGGACGTTTCAGTTTTGCCGAGCAGCGGTGGCAGCCAGGCGGGGTGCCGGCCGATTCCGCGGTGCGTTTCGAGAGCTGATAGCATCAGATCGAAATCGCATAAACTTTTTCGTTTTTATTATTTCTGGTTTTGCCGGCGATCCGTACACTGGGCGCTCCTCGTACAACCGGGAAGCTTCCTATGGACTGGCAAGGTTGGCTGACGCTCCTGATTACAGCGAGCGTGTTCGTGATTCTGATAAGTTCCTCCCGCCTCGGTCCGGATCTGGTGCTGATGGGGGCATTGCTGCTGCTAAGTTTGAGCGGCATTCTCCGGCCGGAGGAGGCGCTGGCCGGTTTTGCCAACAGTGGCCTGATTACGGTCGCGGCGATGTTCGTGGTGGCGGCGGGTATTCGCGCTTCCGGTGGCGTGGACCTGGTGGTCAACAACATTCTCGGCCGGCCGAAGACTGATCGGCGCGCCATCGCCCGTCTTGCCACCCCGGTTATTGCCTTGTCCGGGTTTCTCAATAACACGCCGGTGGTGGCGACAATGATTCCGGCGGTCACTCGCTGGGCGAAACAGCTGGGTCTGCCAGCCTCGACTTTGATGATTCCGCTCAGTTATGCCTCGATCCTCGGCGGTACCCTGACGCTGATCGGCACCAGCACCAATCTGGTCGTCAACGGTCAGTACCAGACCATGACAGGGAGCGCCGGTTTTGGCCTGTTTGACATCACAGCAGTTGGCCTGGTGGCGGCTCTTTCCGGCGTCGCCCTGTTGCTGCTGGCAGGGCCAAAGTTGCTGCCGGCCCGCCGCAGTCCGGACGAGACTTTTGCCGATATGCGCAGTTTTACCTTCGAGGTGGCCGTGGCACATGACGGCCCACTGGTCGGCAAGTCCATTGTTGATGCCGGGTTGCGCCACTTGCAGCGCATCTATCTCGCCGAGATAGAACGTCATGGCAGCGTGCTGACGGCGGTATCGCCGGACGATACCCTGCAGGGCGGCGACCGGCTGGTATTTGTCGGCGAAACCGATGCCATTATTGATGTGTTGCGGATCAATGGTCTGGTGCCGTCGGTCGGTCGGGAGCCTGTTATCGAGCGCAATGTGCCGGAGCGGAAGCTGGTAGAGGCAGTGGTGGCCCCGGGTTGCGAAGGTGTAGGTAAAACCATCAAGGATGCCCGTTTTCGCGATCGTTACGGTGCAGTAGTGCTGGCGGTGGCCAGAAATGGCGAGCATATCAAGGGACGGCTGAGCTCAATCATCCTGCAACCGGGTGACGTGCTGCTGCTGGAAGCGCGCCCTGCATTTGTCAGCCGCCAGAAATACTCCCGTGACTTTCTTCTGATCAGTGAGCTGGATGAGGAGCGGCCGGATCACAGTCGCGCCTTCCTGTCCTGGGGCATTCTTGCTGCTCTGGTGCTGCTTGCGGCATTCGATGTTACCAGCATGCTCAATGCCGGGCTGCTCGGGGCCGGCGCGATGATTCTGACCCGTTGCGTCAGCGTGGCAGAGGCCAAGCGCAGTCTTGATCTGACCGTCATCATCACCATCGCGGCGAGCTTCTCCATAGGCGCTGCGTTGCAGAAGACCGGTGCGGCATCGTTTCTGGGTGAGGGTATTCTCGGAGTGGCTGGAAGTAATCCGGTACTGCTGCTGGTGCTGAGCTATGTAACGGTTTCCCTGCTGACGGAAACCATTACCAATAATGCTGCGGCAATCATCATGTTGCCTATTGTGCTGGCAATGACTTCTGCACTGGGACTCAATGACGCGCCGTTTGTACTGGCGGTGATGATGGCGGCATCAGCAAGCTTTGCCACGCCACTTGGCTATCAAACCAACCTGATGGTCTACGGCCCCGGCGGCTATCGCTTCAGCGACTTCCTGCGCATTGGCGTGCCGATGAACCTGGTGGTGGGCGCTGCCACGATTACTGCCATCCTGTTGCTCTGGCCGTTGCAGCCTTAATCGCACGGCCTGGTGTTGCTTCGGATTCAGTCCTTATGGCGGGAGAGTTTCTGGCGGATGGCTATCAGTGCGTCATAAAGCGCCCGTGGCCGGATTGGCTTGGTAATGAAATCATTCATCCCGGTCTCGAGGCAGCGTCGACGATCCTCGCTGGCTGCATTGGCGGTCATGGCAATGACCATCAGTGATGCCAGTGCAGGGTCCTGTCTGATTCTTCGCGTGGTTTCAAAGCCGTCAAGAACCGGCATCTGCAAGTCCATCAATACACAATCTGCCGGCTCGGCTTTGAGGTGCGCCAGTGCAATTTCGCCGTCGGCCGCGACGGCGACCTGAACTCCCGCGGCCTCGAGAATTTTCCTGGTCACCAACTGGTTTACCGGATTGTCTTCCACCAGCAGGATTCGCATTCCTTTTAGCGTATTGGTATCCGGTGTTTCCATGCGGATATCGACAATCTGTCCACTTGGGTGACCAAGCGGCAGCGTGAAGCGAAAGGATGATCCTTCTCCTGGCCGACTGGTCACGTTGATCTCGCCGCCACACAGTTCAATCAGCTTCTTGCTGATCGCCAATCCCAGGCCGGTGCCGCCATATTGTCGAGTGGTAGAGCTATCAGCTTGCTGGAACGGATTAAACAGGCGCCCAATCTGCGCGGAGGTCATGCCGATGCCCTGATCGCAGACATTGAAGTGAAGCACGCAGCCATCACTGGCGGATGACAACAGCTGCACGCCTATCTGTACTGTTCCGCGACTACTGAACTTGATCGCGTTGCCAACCAGATTGATAAGAACCTGCTCCAGACGTAACGGATCCCCGCGCAGCGTCTCTGCTATGCGTTCGTCGAATGCCACGGTCAGGGACAGTCCCTTGCGGGCGGCAGCATCGGTTAGCTGGCTGACTACGCTGTCGATCACCATGGCGACAGAGAAATCAGTATTGTCCAGCTCAACCTTGCCAGCCTCGATTCGGGAAAAGTCGAGAATATGATCAATAATACCTAGCAGGTGCTGAGCCGCCTGATCAATTTTCTCCATGTAGTTGAGTTGTTCATTGCTCAGCCTTGTGTCCAGCAGCAGGTGCGTCAGTCCGATGATGCTGTGCATCGGTGTGCGGATCTCGTGACTCATATTGGAAACAAACTCGCTTTTTGCCTGACTGGCCGCTTCGGCATCTTCCTTCGCCTGAATCAGTTCCAGAGTGCGGCGCTCTACTTCCTTCTCCAGGCATGCATTCAGCTCCAGCAGATTACGTCGGTCATTGTCGCGTTCGATGGCAACCGCTGCGAGACTGGCAACGCCGGTGATGGTTTCAATGTCGCCCGCATTCGGGCTGTGAGCGGTGTGGTGATAGATGGCGAAGGTGCCCAGCACCCTGCCATCGGCGGATTTGATCGGCTCCGACCAGCATGACCCGAGACCTGCGGCGTCGGCCAGATCGCGGTAATCCTCCCACAACGGATCATGGGCAATGTCTTCGACAATGACGCGTTCGCCACGAAAAGCGGCGGTGCCGCAGGAGCCGGCTTTCGGGCCAATCGGAGCGTTGTGGATTGCCTCATTATAGAAGTCGGGCAGATTCGGGGCGGCGCCAAGCTGCACTCTGGTGCCGGTCTCATCAAGGAGCAGAATGCTGCAAATGGCTTGTTCATGCTGAGCCTCGACGCCGCGAACGATGACTTCCAGAACAGTGGCCAGCGGTGCATTGCGGGCCAGCAGTAACAGCGCTTCAGCGCGCGCCGCCTCGCGCGCCTCGATGCGTATGCGCTGGGAAATATCGGTGACGACGGCCAGCGCTCCGGCATAGTTGCCGTCTTCATCAAATATCGGGCTCGTGCCCATGCTGACAAACAGCGCCCGGCTATCTTTGCGGCGCAGCCGAAAGTCGTGCTGCTCGGCGATGCCTTGCTGGCGGCGTTCAATATTGTGGTTGGCGTAGTGCTGCTCTTCCGGGAAAACAAAGTCAGCCATCGGTCGGCCAATCATCTGTGAGGCCTGGTAACCGAGCATGCTGGCCATCTTCGGATTGACGAAGGTGGTGATGGATTTGGCATCAATGGCCCATATGCCCTCATTGGCCAGTTCGACCATCAATCGATAGCGGGCATCACCGTTGTCTTTTCTGTGGGCCATAACGCGATTCCTTCGCATGCGGGGTGCAGGCTGGCGGTCTATCCTGCCCGGCGATGACTGATCAGGTCTCCGAGCCCGGCCTTGTCCAGCTGAAGGCCGACATAGGAAGCAATCACCTCGCCGTTGTCCATGGCAAGCAGTTCGTAGAGCAGCTTCCGGGCCGCGGTGATTTTCATTCGTCGGATTGTCGCCTTGACGCGCAGCAGGTGCGAGGCATTCATGCTCAGGGTGTCAACGCCCATGGCCATCAGCATCAGCGCTGAACCCGGGTCGCCGGCCATCTCGCCGCACACGGACACCGGCTTGCCCTCGGCGTGGGCATGTTCGATAACATGCATCACCGCATGCAGTACGGCCGGGTGCCAGGAGTTATACAGGTCCGCCACCTGGCGATTGTTGCGATCCACTGCCAGCAGGTACTGGGTCAGGTCGTTGGTGCCAATGGAGAGAAAGTCGACCCGTTGGGCCAGCGCGCGTGCCTGATACACTGCTGCAGGCACTTCAATCATCACACCCACCGGCGGCATCACCACATCGAAACCTTCGTCGCGCACTTCCAGCCAGGCCCGGTGAATCAGGTGCTGTGCCTCCTCCACCTCAAATACGGTAGTTACCATCGGCAGCATGATGCGCAGGTTATCCAGCCCCTCACTGGCTTTCAGCATGGCGCGAATCTGCACCATGAAAATTTCCGGGTGATCCAGCGTCAGGCGAATGCCGCGCCAGCCCAGGAACGGGTTTTCTTCGACAATCGGGAAGTAGGGCAGCTCCTTGTCGCCGCCGACGTCCAGCGTACGCATCGTCACCGGGTGTGGAGCAAAGGCTTCAAGCTGTTCCCGGTAAATGACTTTCTGTTCATCTTCGGAGGGGAAGCGGTCGCGCACCATGAATGGTATTTCAGTGCGATACAGGCCAACACCTTCGGCACCCCGCTCCAGCGAGCGCGAGATGTCGGTCATCAGGCCGGTGTTGACCATGATGTCGATACGCTTGCCGTCTTCCGTTTCCGCCGGCAGGTCGCGCAGTTTCTCAAGGCCGGCGAGCAGTGACTGCTCCTCGCGGATGATGGCTTCGAACTGATGCTTCAGCTCGCTGTTGGCATTGGCAATCAGACGGCCTTTGAAGCCGTCAACAATGACTTCACGGCCGTCGAGTTGTTTGAGCGGCAGGCCGGCGGCACCAACCACGGTGGGGATGCCCATGGATCTGGCGACAATGGCCATATGCGAGTTGCGAGAGCCGCGACTGGTGGCGATGCCGACGATATTCTCCCGCGGCACTTCCATCAGCATCGCGGTGGTGATTTCCTCGCCAAGCAGCACCGTGTGCGTTGGGTACTCCACTTCGCGGCGCTGATCACTTTGCAGATGAGCGAGCAAGCGACGGCCAATATCGCGGACATCCGCGGCGCGCTCGCGCAGATAGCTGTCGTCCATCAGTTCGAAATTACGCACATGCTCATCAATGACCATGCGCAGCGCGCCCTGTGCCCACTGGCCTGCGCGAATTTTCTCCACCACCTCGCCGGGTAAGGCATGGCGATCAAGCATGCGCAGGTAAACCTCGAACAGCGCTTGCTCTTCTCTGCCGAGACTGCGACTGGCGCGTTCGGCAAGGGCACGCACTTCGTGACGGGCCTTGATCAGCGCGCTGTCGAGCAGCGCGATTTCAGCATTGATGTCCTCGGCGTCGCGGTCCGGCACCGCGGACAGGTCCGCCGAAGGATACAGTCGCACGGCGACGCCGATGGCGGCGCCCTGGGCGCC
>JBFHPX010000092.1:0-8889 GCA_041592575.1 Alcanivoracaceae bacterium | reverse complement strand
GTCCGCAGGACGAAGTGCTTAAGGAAATGGCGGCGCATGGTGTGTCGGTGGTGGAAGTTCGCCGCAGCGTGGCGGGCGGTTCCAACTGGGAAGTGGTTGCCGGTGTCTATAACCGTCGCGTCACTGCCCTGACCGAGATGGAAATGCGTGGTCCGGTGCGCGGCAACGACAAGATCAAGACAAGGTTCAGTCCCACCGGTGCCTTGACCCGAGGTACTCTGAATAACTGCTCGCACGGTTATACCCCGTGGAATACCTACCTGACCTGTGAGGAAAACTGGTCCGGTTACTTCCGCAACTCCACCGATGATTCCGCCAGCCGTCCGCGCGAGCATCGCCGCTACGGTGTGCCGCATTCTGGCCAGAGCAGCCGCTACAACTGGGAAACTGCCACGCCGGCGCTGGGTAATGACCTGAGTGTGCGCTTTGATTGCGGTTCTATCGAAGCCTCGGCGGCAGAGGACTATCGTAACGAACCGAACACCATGGGCTGGATTGTCGAGATCGATCCGTTCGATCCGTTTTCGACGCCGAAGAAGCGCACTACCATGGGTCGCTTCGGCCACGAAGGCATTGTCTTTGCCGCGCCGGTGGCGGGTGAGCCGGTGGTGTTCTATTCCGGTGACGATGCGACTAACGAGTACATCTACAAGTTTGTCAGCAAGAACGTTTACCAGCCTGGCCTGCGCGGTGATGACCTGCTCGACGAAGGCGTACTGTATGTGGCGAAGTTCAACAGTGACGGCAGTGGCGAGTGGCTACCGCTGGACCTGACTGATCCGGATTTTGCCGCCGCGGTAACAGCGGCAGATGGCACCACGGTCAGCGGCATCCTGTTTGATGGCTTTGCCAATCAGGGCGATGTGCTGTTGAACACCCGTCTGGCGGCTGACATTGCCGGCGCCACCAAAATGGATCGTCCGGAGTGGGGCGCAGTGTGCCCGCGCACCGGCATGGTCTACTTCGCCCTGACCAACAACTCCGGTCGCAGCACAGCGGACGATGCCAACCCGCGTACCAGCAACCGCACCGGCCATATTATTCGCTGGCTGGAAGATGGCAGCTCGGCGGCCACTTCGTTCCAGTGGGATATTTTTATGCTGGCCGGCGGCACCACCGGCGCATTAGCCGGTGCAGTGTTCCCGGGCGATGCATCTGAAACCGCGCTAACCGACGACAACGTTCTGGCCAGCCCCGATGGCATCTGGTTTGACGATGCCGGTGTGCTCTGGATTCAGACCGATATGTCCGGCTCGCAGCAATCCGGCACTGGCCCGGACGGTGACTTCGGCAACAACCAGATGCTTGCCGCCGAAACCGATACCGGCGTGATCAGACGTTTTCTGGTCGGCCCGAAAGATGCGGAAGTAACCGGTGTGGTGATGACGCCGGATCGCAAGACCATGTTCGTCAATATCCAGCATCCGGGTGATCGCTCTGATCCGGGTCAGTTCACTTCCAACTTCCCCGCCAATGACGGTGTCAGCCGGCCGCGTTCCTCGACGGTGGTGATTACCCGCACCGATGGTGGCGAGATCGGTCTCTGATTCGATAGCCCTCCCCAACGATTTGCCCGGCCTCGCGCCGGGCTTTTTTTATTGGCCGGGAAGTTGGCCGCGCTGGAACAGGGATAAAAGATCCATGCTCACCGCCAGCACCACATGAACAAATACGCCACCCCAGATCGACCGGCTCAGACTCGCCAGCAAGCAGAGAATCAAACCGAACGCCAGCGAGCCGGCGCATTCCAGAAATGGCTTGGGCAGGTGAATGGTGAGATACACCAGACTCGACACATAGATCGAGGCAATGCCCAGTGACGGCTGTAGCCCGCTCAGCAGAAAGCCGCGGTAGAAAAACTCGATACAGAAAAACTGCAGCACGTAGATCAGCTCCCACAGCAGCAGATCGGTCCAGCTGCGGCCGGCGAGATGATAAAACGGGTAGGTATTCAGAAAGCTGCTGCTGAAGGATGCCAGCAACGCCATGCAAGCCATCACGCCGCCGAAAATAGCGTAGTAGCGCCAGTGCAGCAGCACATCGTTCAGGCGCAGGCCATACTCCAGCGGCGATTCACGCAGCAGCAAGCGAATGGCCAGCATCGGCAGCAGTACATAACCGATCAGCAACCACATCAGCCACCAGGCGTGGCCCAGCAACGCCATCCACGGTGACTGACGCAGCCAGCGGAACCAGGGAGCGGCGGATTGATCGGTGACGGAGGCAAACCACTGCAGCCCATCGGTGAGGCTGGTCTGGATCGCCAGATACTGATTGATGATCAAGGCAACCGAGGTGACCACGGCAACAATCAGCATGCGCCGGTGATCCACCGAACGCGGCAGCGGTTGTTGCAGCAGGCTGCGGATCGGCGTCAGGAAACCGGAAGCCACGGCTCAATCCTTTGGCGGGCTAAACCTGGCCAGCTGTTCTGGCGTGGCCTCGCTCTGGTACTTCGCCTTCCACTCGTCGTAGGGCATGCCGTAAACGATTTTCCGGGCCTCGGCCTGAGCCATTGCCACGCCCTGTTCGTCGGCCGCGGCGACATACCACTTGGCCAGACAGTTGCGACAGAAACCGGCCAGATTCATCAGCTCGATATTCTGCACATCCTTGCGGCTGTCCAGATGCGCCAGCAGGCGGCGGAACACGGCGGCTTCGATGGCGGTGGTGTCAGTCATGAGGTCACCTTGAAAAGCAGAGAGCAGATGGGAAGGGCAGAAACGAAAGGGCCGGCAAAGGCCGGCCCGAATCGTCTTACTTGCGTTTCATCGAGTCGAAGAACTCGGCGTTGGTCTTGGTCTGCTTGAGACGGTCGATCAGAAATTCGATCGCACCGATCTCGTCCATCGGGTGCAGTACCTTGCGCAGAATCCACATGTTCTTCAGTTCGTCCTCGCTGACCAGACGTTCTTCGCGACGGGTGCCGGACTTCTTGATGTTGATGGCCGGGAACACCCGCTTCTCGGATACCTTGCGGTCCAGATGCAGTTCCATGTTGCCGGTGCCCTTGAATTCTTCAAAGATCACTTCGTCCATCTTCGAGCCGGTTTCCACCAGCGCGGTGGCGAGAATAGTCAGCGAGCCGCCTTCCTCGATATTCCGCGCGGCACCGAAGAAGCGCTTCGGCTTTTCCAGGGCATGAGCATCGACACCACCGGTCAGCACTTTGCCGGAGCTCGGCTGTACAGTGTTGTAGGCGCGCGCCAGACGGGTTACCGAGTCGAGCAGGATGATCACATCTTTCTTGTGTTCAACCAGACGCTTGGCCTTCTCGATCACCATCTCGGCAACCTGCACATGGCGGGCCGGCGGCTCGTCAAAGGTGGAGGCAACCACTTCGCCGCGCACGGTGCGTGACATTTCGGTGACTTCTTCCGGACGCTCGTCAATCAGCAGCACGATCATGTGTGCTTCAGGATTGTTGCGGGCGATGGAGTGGGCGATCTGCTGCAGCAGCATGGTCTTGCCGGCCTTCGGCGGCGCCACGATCAGGCCGCGCTGGCCCTTGCCGATGGGGGCCACCAGATCGATAACCCGGGCAGTGATGTCTTCGGTGGCGCCGTTACCCAGCTCCATCACCATGCGTTCGGTGGGGAACAGCGGCGTCAGGTTTTCAAACAGGATCTTGTTCTTGGCGTTCTCGGGGCGGTCAAAGTTGATTTCATCAACCTTGAGCAGGGCGAAATAGCGTTCGCCTTCTTTCGGCGGGCGAATCTTGCCGTTGATGCTGTCACCGGTTCGCAGGTTAAAGCGGCGAATCTGGCTGGGGGAAACGTAGATATCATCCGGGCCGGCGAGATAGGAGCCTTCGGCGCTGCGCAGGAAGCCGAAACCGTCCTGCAGGATTTCCAGCACCCCGTCTCCGGAGATGTCGTCGCCGTTCTTGGCGACTTTCTTCAGGATGGAGAAGATCACATCCTGCTTTCGGGTGCGGGCCATGTTCTCGAGGCCCGCCTGCTTGGCGATTTCAATCAGTTCACTGATCGGCTTTTTCTTGAGTTCGGACAGATTCATGGGTGTATGTTCGGGTTCCGGAAATTAACAGGGCTTGCACCGGGGAGGCGCAGGATCAGGGTTTTCGCAAGGGA
Organism: Alcanivoracaceae bacterium; assembly: GCA_041592575.1. Taxonomy (GTDB): domain Bacteria; phylum Pseudomonadota; class Gammaproteobacteria; order Pseudomonadales; family Alcanivoracaceae; genus PGZG01. Next base: position 4,798 of record JBFHPX010000092.1, on the reverse strand, counting down.
AAACGGGCTCGGCGAGGGGCCGAAATATCCAAGGGAGCGTGTAACGCCTGACGGAATCTAGCAGCCTGCTCCGGGGCTGTCCAGCCCCGGATGGCGAATTAAGCATCAGATCTTGCTGTAGGAGCGGTCGACCGACCGCGATTTCCGGGTCTGGCTATCGCGGTCAGTCGACCGCTCCTACAAAGGACGTGCTCAGAGGGTGCTGTCGAGGAATGCGGTCAGCTGCGACTTTGACAAGGCGCCGACCTTGGTGGCTTCGACGCTGCCGCCCTTGAATACCGCCAGAGTCGGGATGCCGCGGACGCCGAATTTGCGCGGGGTGTCCGGGTTGTCATCGATATTGATCTTGGCCACGGTCAGCTTGCCGGCGTACTCCTTCGCCACCTCATCGAGGATCGGCGCGATCATTTTGCAGGGGCCGCACCAGGGTGCCCAGTAATCCACCAGTACCGGGCCTTCGGCCTTCAAAACGTCCTGCTCGAAGCTGGCGTCGGTGACGGTGACGATATCGCCGCTCATTGCTTTCTCCTGATTGGGGTTTGGCTCAGGCGGGCATCATAACAGCACCGGGGCGCCATCGCTCAAGGAAAGCTGACGATGGCGCCGATAGGGATTCACTGTCATGAGCAATAGCATAGTCAGCACAACTGGTTACAATCGGCCCATCTGTCGGAGGAACACATTTTGCCGGACGAGCAAATCCAGCTGGCCGCCATTGATCTGGGGTCGAACAGCTTTCATATGGTGGTGGCGGTGCAGGCCCAGAACGAGATCCGCATGCAGGAGGGCCTGTCTGAAAAGGTCCAGCTGGGTGCCGGTCTGGACGCCGCCAATCGCATTACCGAGGAGGCCCAGCAACGGGCCCTGGACTGCCTTGGCCGGTTCGCCCAGCGCATCCGCGGCATCCCCGTGGGCTCGGTGCGGGTGGTGGGTACCAACACCCTGCGGGTGGCGCGTAATGCCCGTCAGTTTATTGCCCGGGCCGAACAGGTGCTGGGCCACGATATCGAGGTAGTGGCCGGTCGCGAGGAGGCCCGTCTGATCTATCTGGGCGTTTCCCATACCTTGCCGGACCACGCTGGCCGCCGGTTGGTGGTGGATATCGGCGGCGGCAGCACCGAACTGATTATCGGTGAGCGTTTCGAGTCGGTGGAAACCGAGTCCCTGCATATGGGATGCGTTAGCTACAGCCAGCGCTATTTCGCCAATGGCGAGATCGCTGAAAAAGCTTTCGCCAAGGCCGTTACCGCCGTGCGCCGTGAGGTGCTGTCGATTGAGGCCACCTACCGCAAGCTCGGCTGGCAGCAGGCGGTTGGCGCCTCCGGCACCATCAAGGCCATTGCCCAGGTGTGCGAGGAAAATGGCTGGAGCGATGGTGCTGTTACCCTCGACGGGTTGCAGAAAATCCGTAAACGGCTGCTTCGCAGCGGCGATGTCAGCCGCATTGACCTGAAGGGCCTGCGCGAAGATCGGGCAGCCATTTTCCCCTCAGGCGTTGCCATCCTCACCGGCATCTTCGAGCAGCTTGGCATCGAGCGGATGGAGCTTTCCAGCGGCGCCCTGCGCGAAGGTGTGCTGTACGATCTGGTCGGCCGCTTTGCCCACGAAGATGTGCGTGAGCGCAGTATTATCGCCATGATGAAGCGCCATCGGGTTGATCAGGCGCAGGCGCAGCGGGTCCACGACACCGCCATGGATCTGCATGGACAGTTGGCAAAAAGCTGGCAGCTTGGCAGCGATATTCTTGCCGATACCCTGCATTGGGCCGCGCAGCTGCATGAAGTCGGCTTTGCCGTCTCCCATGCCCAGTTCCACAAGCACGGTGCCTACCTGTTGACGCACAGTGACCTGTCCGGCTTTTCCAAGCAGGAGCAGGAGCTGGTGGCATTGCTGGTGCGTAGTCACCGTCGCAAGATTCCCTTGCCGATGTTTGAAGAGCGTGCGGTGGAAGAGCGGGTGCCGCTGCTACGACTGGCGCTGCTGCTGCGCATTGCCGCGCTATTGCATCATGGTCGTTATGACACGGCATTACCGAATATTCGCGCCAAGGCCGGTGATACTTCGTTGACGCTGCAGTTTCCTGATGGCTGGCTTGACGAACATCCACTGACCCGTGCGGATATCGAACAGGAACAGGAATTCTTCCGTGCCGCCGGCTACGAGCTCAATGTGAGCTGACGCCGGCGGGAATTTTTCATCCGCAGATTTTTTCCATCAGCTTCTGTTGCGCCGCCAGTGGATCTTCCGCGTTCATGCTGACGCGACGGTAGCTGCCGTCTGCTTCCAGTACCCAGGCCTGGGCATCATCCCGCAGGTACAGCTTCAGGCCGTCATCAATCACACGCTGTTTCAGTGCCGGCTCCAGAATCGGAAAGCAGGTTTCGATCCGGTTAAACAGGTTGCGCTCCATCCAGTCGGCGCTGGAGCAGTACACCGGCTCCTCGCCAGCGTGATGGAAGTAATACACCCGGGTATGTTCGAGGAAGCGGCCGATAATCGAGCGCACCCGGATATTGTCGCTAAGCCCGGCAATGCCCGGGCGCAGACAGCAGATGCCGCGAAGCACCAGATCGATTTCAACGCCGGCCTGGCTGGCCCGGTAAAGCGCCTGAATAATCTGCTCTTCGGTCAGCGCATTGAGCTTGGCAATGATCCGCGCCGGCTTGCCGGCCAATGCCTGCTCGGTTTCAAACTCGATCAGATCAAGCATGCTTTTGTGCAGGGTGAAGGGCGAGTGCTTTAGCTGCTTCAGCCGCGCCGGTTTGCCCATGCCGGTGAGTTCCAGGAAAATCTTGTGCACGTCCTGACAGATCTCTTCGTTGGCGGTCATCAGGCCGTAGTCGGTATAAATCTTGGCGGTTTTGGCGTGATAGTTGCCGGTGCCGAGGTGGGCATAGCGCTTGATGCCGTCGGCCCCGCGTCGCACCACCAGCATCATCTTGGCGTGGGTTTTGTAACCAACCACACCATAAACAACGATGGCGCCGGCTTCCTGCAGCCGGCGCGCACCTTCAATGTTGCTCTCTTCGTCAAACCGGGCGCGCAAGTCCACCACCGCAGTGACTTCCTTGCCATTACGTGCCGCCGTTTCCAGATGATCAAGAATTTCCGAGTTGGTGCCGGTGCGGTAAATGGTCTGCTTGATTGCCAGCACCTTCGGATCCCGCGCCGCTTCCGCCAGCATGCTGACCACCGGGCTGAACGACTCGTAGGGGTGGTGCAGCAGAATGTCGCCCTGTTCCATGGCGTCAAAAATACTGTCGTTGTTGCGAATTGCCGCCGGCACCCGTGGGGTAAACGGGGTGTAACGCAGGCGCGGCTTCTGTACGTCAGTAAACATTCTCGCCAGGTTTACCGGGCCATTCACTTCATACAGATCCTGATCGCGCAGTTCGAATTGCTTGAGCAGGTAATCAATCAGCTGGCGCGGGCAGTTGTCCGCCACTTCAAGGCGCACTTCATCGCCGTAACGGCGTGACAGCAGCTCGCCTTTCAGTGCGCTGGCGAGATCATCGACATCCTTGGAAACCTGAAGGTCAGCGTTACGGGTGACGCGGAACTGGTAGCAGCCGGTGGCCTTCATGCCCGGGAACAGGTCGCTGACATGGGCATGAATCATCGACGACAGGAACACGAAGTTGTCGTTGCCGTCCTGGCAGATATCATCCGGCATCCGAATCAGGCGCGGCAGTGAGCGCGGTGCCGGCACAATCGCCAGGCCGCTCTGCCGGCCGAAGCCATCCTTGCCATCCAGTGGCACGATAAAGTTCAGGCTCTTGTTAACGAGGCGCGGGAACGGGTGCGCCGGGTCCAGCGCGATCGGTGTCAGCACCGGATAAATCTGGTCGCGGAAATAACGCTTTACCCAGTCGGCCTGTTCGGCAGTCCAGAATTCGCGGCGCAGGAAGTTCACGCCTTCCACTGCCAGCGCCGGCAGCAGCACGTCGTTCAGCAAATGGTACTGACGGTTCACCGCCTCGTGGGCGATATCGCTGATGCGCTTGAGGATTTCGCCGGGCAGCATGCCGTCCGGGCCGGGCGTGCCGGAGCCGGTTTCCAGCTGGTTTTGCAGCGCGGCAACACGGATCTCGAAAAACTCGTCCATGTTGCTGGAAAAGATCAGCAGGAAGTTCAGCCGCTCCATCAACGGATGGCGCTCGTCACTGGCCTGTTCCAGCACCCGCAGGTTGAACTGCAGCAGGCTGAGCTCCCGGTTGATGTAGTAATCCGGTTTGCCCAGATCCACCGCCGGCTGTCCGGAGGCCATATCGTTCATGACGGGTACCTGTTTATCCTGTGATCCCTGATTTGATTACCTTGCCGTGTCATTCGGATGACGGCAACTCAAGCCTGTAACAACTTAGCGCTGTAACAGCTCCGCTGCCCGTGGCGCGAAGTAGGTCAGGATCCCGTCCGCCCCGGCCCGCTTGATGCAGGTCAGCGACTCCAGAATCACCTTGTCGGCATCCAGCCAGCCGTTTTCGAACGCCTCCATATGCATGGCGTACTCACCACTGACCTGATAAACGAAAGTTGGTGCCCGGAAGCTGTCTTTCACCGCCCGGACAATGTCCAGATACGGCATGCCCGGCTTCACCATGATCATGTCGGCGCCTTCCTGCAGGTCCAGTGCCACCTCGTGCAGGGCCTCGTCGGCGTTGGCCGGGTCCATCTGGTAAGTCTTCTTGTCGGCCTTGCCGAGGTTGCCGGCGGAGCCCACGGCGTCGCGGAACGGGCCGTAATAGGCCGAAGCGTACTTGGCCGAATAGGCGAGGATGCGGGTATGGACATGGCCGGC
>JBFHPX010000091.1:0-8890 GCA_041592575.1 Alcanivoracaceae bacterium | reverse complement strand
GTGGTGGCCGCCATGCGGAAGTTGGTGCACATCGCCTTCGGCGTGTTGAAGCATCAGCAAGGATACATACCGCAGGCCTCCTGAGAGGGCTTGCGGTATGTTAGGGGAGACGGTATCTACAGCGGCTGCCAAAAATCAGGACTTCTTGCGCGACAAGGTATAGAGATCCTTGCGCCGGTCCTTGAGGTTGGTCACCGATCCCTCCTGATGCAGAAGCTTCAGCTTCTCCAGATCGACATCGGCAAACACCAGCATCTCGGTGTTCGGCACCGCCTCACTGATAATCCCGTCGTGCGGGAAATAGAAATCGGACGGCGTAAACACCGCTGACTGGGCGTACTGGATATCGACGTTATCCACTCGCGGCAGGTTACCCACCGAACCGGCAATGGCAACATAGCACTCGTTCTCGATGGCACGCGCCTGGGCGCAATGGCGCACGCGCAGATAACCGTTTTTGGTATCGGTCCAGAACGGCACAAACAGGATCTCCATGCCCTCCTCGGCCAGAATCCGCGACAACTCCGGAAACTCGACGTCATAGCAGATCAGGATGCCGATACGGCCAGCATCGGTTTCGAATACCTGAAGATTGTTGCCGCCCTCAATGCCCCAGTCGCGGCGCTCACTGGGCGTGATATGAATCTTGCGCTGTTCCTCCATGGTGCCGTCGCGACGGCAAAGATAGGCAACATTGAAGACATCGCCATTCTCCACCAGAGGCATCGAGCCGGCGATGATATTGATGTTATAGCTGACCGCCATATCTGACAGCGCTGTGGCGATTTCCGGAGTAAAGCCGGACAGGAAGCGGATCGCATCAAGGGAGCCCATGTCCAGCTCCAGCCCCATCAACGGCGCACTGAAAAACTCCGGCAGGACGCAGAAATCGGCGCGGTAATCCGACAGGGCGTCGACAAAAAACTCGACCTGGGTCAGCAGGTCCTCTACTGAACGGGCAGCCCGCATACGACGCTGCACCACACCAATCCGGGCGACAGTTTTACTGACATAGTCACTGGTGGCCGGCGGTTCATAGAGAATATTGTCCCATTCCAGCAAGGTGGCATAACCGCGGGACTTGGCGTCTTCGGGCAGGTAGCGCACCAGCAATCGCTTGACGTCGAAGCCGTTGGATAACTGAAACGACAGGATCGGGTCATGCAGCTTCTGTCTTTCAACCTGATCAATGTACTCGGTTACCGGCATGGCCTCGGCATGGGCGGCATAACCAGGCAGGCGGCCACCGGCAAGGATGGCACGCAGGTTTTCTTCCCGGCACAGCTCCTTGCGCGCCTCATAAAGGCGGCGGCCGAGACGGTAGCCGCGGTATTCCGGATGAACCAGTACATCCAGTCCGTACAGGGCATCCCCTTCCGGGTTGTGCGAGCGAACCTGATTCTCGGTGATCAGGTCCTCATAGCGATGCGGGTTGGAGAAACGGTCGTAGCTGACCTTGATGGTCAGTGCGACGGCGACCAGTTGCTGATGATCCTCGATGCACAGCTGCCCCTCGGGGAACAGCTGAATCAGCGCCTCCACCGTATCTTTCGGCCAGGCACCACCAATATCCGGATAAACCAGATTCATCAGATGTGCCAGTTGCGGATAATCTTCCATCGTCAGCGTGCGCAGACGAAGTTTGGTGGTTTCCTCGACCATTATGCCTCCGGTTCAATTGGCCTTGACGAACGGGATCAGCCAGTGGGCATCACGGTTTCGCAAAGCATTAGCGGCGTCATCATACAGGGCAATACCATCGGGGCGGATGAATAGTACCGCGCCGCCGTGAAGTCCGACGTACCCGGCCCGCTGCTCCAGAATGAAGCCGCTGTCCGGTTCAAATTGCAGATGCAGGGACGCCGGCACCAGCTCATGACCAACGACGCCGTTGCCCAGCGGGTCGTCCACCGAGGCGCGGTCACGGTACAGGGCGATGGAATCGGCCAGTATGCGCAGCACCTGACCTCGGTGAAAATGCAACAACGTGGCCTGCCGGCCACCTGCATCGATAATTTCCTGTCGGGCTACGATCATGTCACTCATCGCGGCATTATAGCCTGCACCACGTGAAGAAACAGAAATCGGGGCTCTGCATGAACACCGTCATCCTGACTGGCGCCGGCATATCCGCTGAATCCGGCATCCGTACCTTTCGTGGCCATGACGGCCTGTGGGAGAGCCACCGACTCGAAGATGTCGCCACTCCGGAGGCTTTTGCCCGTGACCCGGAGCTGGTGCATCGGTTCTACAACGAGCGCCGGAGGCAGCTGCAGCAGCCTGATATCCGGCCCAATGCCGCGCACCTTGCCCTCGCTCATCTGGAACAGCAGCACACCGGCACGGTGACGCTGGTGACCCAGAATATCGACGACCTGCACGTTCGGGCTGGCTCAAGGAACCTGCTGCATATGCATGGCGAACTGCTCAGCGTACTGTGCCCCCGCAGCCACAAGCGGCGCCGCTGGACCGGTGACGTGGCCGCGTCCCAGCCCTGTGATTGCTGCCAGCCGCCGGGCCTGTTGCGCCCCGACGTGGTCTGGTTTGGCGAAATCCCGCTGCATATGGATCAGATCGAGGCAGCGCTGGTCGATTGCCAGCTGTTTATCAGCATCGGCACTTCCGGCAACGTCTATCCTGCTGCCAGTTTTGTCCGGCTGGCCCGTCAGGTCGGCGCCCGCTGCATCGAAGTGAATCTGGAAGGCAGCATGATCAGCAGCGCTTTCCATGAACACCGGGTCGGGCCGGCGACCGTCGAAGTGCCGAAACTGGTTGAGGAAATCCTTGGTCGGAAAAGCGGGTAAAACGGTTTGGCAGTAAAGTCCCGACCAAAACATCTGTCAGGGGGTGCCGGGACCCGCCGTAAACCCATCCATGGGGGCCGGGAGGCACTGACCACGCCAGTAGCCGGGAAGGTCACTACCTTCCACTGAAATAGAAAAGCACTATCACCTCCATCCCCCGCCACCATGTTCCTTCAACCTTTTGATTCCGCTAGACTGCCCCACTCAATTCAGGCATCACACGAAAGTCGAGCCCATGACCCAGATTCAGGTAGAAGATCTCAACATCGCCTTACAGACCCCGCTGATCCCCCCGCGGGAGCTGAAGGCCAAGCTGCCACTGTCCGACAAGGCCCGCGACACCGTCGCCAAGGGTCGCGAGGTGGTGCGTAACATTCTCGATCGCAAGGACCATCGCATCTTTATTGTGATCGGCCCCTGCTCAATCCATGACATCAAGGCCGCTCACGAATATGCCGAGCGACTCAAGTCGCTGGCCGACGAAGTCAGCGACACCATCGTGCTGGTACTGCGGGTCTACTTTGAGAAGCCGCGCACCACGGTAGGCTGGAAAGGACTGATCAACGACCCGTACATGAACGACAGTTTCAAGATCGAGGAAGGCCTGCACATTGCCCGTCGCTTGCTTCTCGATGTCGCCGAGCTCGGCCTGCCCGCCGCCACCGAAGCGCTCGACCCGATCACCCCGCAGTACATGCAGGACCTGATCACCTGGTCGGCGATCGGCGCACGCACCACCGAATCGCAGACTCACCGGGAAATGTCCTCCGGGCTGTCCAGCCCGGTGGGTTTCAAGAATGGCACCGATGGCGGCCTGGAAGTGGCGATTAATGCCATGCTCAGCGTCCGCAGCCCGCACCGTTTCCTCGGCATCGACAGCGACGGCAAGGTGGCCATCACCGAAACCCGTGGCAACCAGTATGGACATGTGGTGTTGCGCGGTGGCGGTGGCAAGCCAAATTATGATTCGGTATCGGTCGCCATCGCCGAGAAAGAGCTGAGTAAAGCCGGCGTTTCCACCAACATCATGGTCGATGCCAGTCACGCCAATTCAAACAAGGACCCGGCGCTGCAGACGCTGGTCATGGAAAACGTGACCAACCAGATTCTGGAGGGCAACAAGTCAATTGTCGGCATGATGGTGGAATCCCACCTGAAGTTCGGCAACCAGAAGATTCCGGCGGACCTGAGCAAGCTGGAGTATGGCGTATCTGTCACCGATGGCTGTATCGGCTGGGATGTTACCGAGCAGTCGATCCGCGATATGGCGGCAAAACTGCGCAGTGTACTGCCCTCGCGTAATGCCTGATCTCGATGCTCAATGCAGTAAAAAGCCCGCCTTTCGGCGGGCTTTTACGTTTGGCAGGACGACCTCAAACAAGCACCTGAAAGCTGCGACGGTCACGCTGGTGCAGAAACCCTAGCGACCGAGGCCAGTAACGACCCGGGCGCGACGTCGCACCAGATGCTCGCCACCAGCCGCACGAATCCTCTCATCCACAAAGGCACCAATCTCACTGACCGCGAGCGAGGCTTCCGGCACCCAGCCTGCCAACGCCTGAAACACATGGATCATTCCTTCCCATACCTGATAGCGACAGCTGACCCCGCATTCCAGCGCGCGCCGGGTGACTCGTTCGGCATCACTGAGCAGCACCTCACTGCTGCTGACCTGGATCATCAATGGTGGCAACCCGGACAGATCAGCATAGATCGGTGAGAGCATCGGCGCTGCCGGATCCTCACCACGGCTGTAGGATGCCGAAACAAAACGCAGCGCATTAATCGGAATCATCGGTTCGATATCGGCGTTACTGGTCAGCGTCTCGCCAGTACAGGTCAGATCCGCCCACGGACTGATCAGCACGCCCGCCGCCGGCAACGGTATGCCCTGCTCGCGCAATGCCAGCAAAGTGACCAGCGTCAGGTTGCCACCAGCGGAGTCACCGGCTATGACAATGTTCTCCGCTTTATAGCCCTGACCCAGCAATGCACGGTAAGCACTGACCGCATCATCCAGTGGCGCCGGATAATGCCAGTCCGGTGGCTGGCGATAATCCAGTGCCAACACCTTTGCCCGGCAAGCCCGGCTCAGTCGCCAGGTCACAGAGCGATGTGAGCGCGGTGAGCCGAAGAAGTAGGCACCACCATGCAGGTACAACACTACCCGACCGGATAACACCTCGCGGCCAGTAATCAGCCACTCCCCCGGTACGCCGCCGACATCCGCCGGGGCAATATGCACATCCGGGTGCACCGGCAGCGCCAGCGTCACCGTGTCAAAACCGAGCTGTGAAAACTTCATCACCCGTCGCGTCAACGGGACTCGTGCTACCACCGGTTTGACAAAGGTTCGCAGGGCATTGGCCACCAGCCGCCCTTGCCAGCTGGTGGCCGGATGAAACTCGGTAATCTCGTCAAGGGACAGGGTCATACGCACACCGGCAGCCGCAGTGGCTCAAGACTAAGTGGTCAATTTTGTTCGAACAAGCGACAATCAGGCCAACTTTGACTACCCGGGCGAATATGGAAGAGCTCAGTCTGCGCGTTCGCTGGCGCCACATTATTTTCGGTACCGATACCCCGGCCGGACAGCGCTTCGACCAGGCCTTGCTGGTTGCCATTCTGGCCAGCGTTGTCGCCGTGATGCTCGACAGTGTGGCGTCAATCAATCAGGTGTATGGCCGGCAGCTGGCCTGGGTGGAGTGGTTTTTCACCATCCTGTTCACTATCGAGTACCTGATCCGGCTATGGGTCAGCGCCCGTCCGGGACATTACGCTCGCAGCTTCTACGGCATTGTTGACCTGCTGGCAGTGCTGCCGACCTACATCAGCCTGTTCGTCCCCGGCACCCAGTACCTGCTGACCATGCGGGCGCTGCGGATCCTGCGCCTGTTTCGGGTAATGAAGCTGGTATCGTTCATGAACGAGGCCGGATTTCTCTGGAACTCGCTGATGCGGGCACGCCGCAAGGTGGGCGTGTTTCTGTTCAGTGTGCTGATCCTGATGCTGATTTTTGGTAGCGTCATGTACGTGGTCGAAGGCCCTGAAAACGGCTTCACCAGCATTCCCAGCAGTATTTACTGGGCCATCGTCACTATCACCACGGTGGGGTACGGTGACATTACCCCGTCAACTCCGCTGGGCCAGGCGATTGCCTCGCTGGCCATGCTCACCGGCTATGCCATTATCGCCATCCCCACCGGCATCGTGACCGCCGAGATCTCCCAGGCCATGGTCCGCCGCCGGTTCGAGCGAGAATGCAGCCATTGCCACTTGCACGAGCATGACGAGGATGCCAAATACTGTCGTCGCTGTGGTCATGAACTACCTGAGCGACCGGAGGAGCAGCGCCCGGCCTGAGCGGCCATCCCATCGGCGCCAGCGCTGTGCTATAAACACCTATCCCGTTGAGACAACAGGGACTTGCCGTCACGGAGAGAGTCATGAGCGACCATATCATTGAAGCCCGCCGCCAGTTTCTGCGCTACAGCATGGGCTCCGCCCTGGTTGCCGGAATCACCGGCTCCTCGGTATTGCCTGCACTGGTACATGCCATGGGCAAGATTCCCGAGCAGCTGATTGCCGGCAAGTCTATATATGACATGCGTGGAACCGTTTTTGTCGACGGCAAACTGGCCAACGAGGACACCTATATCAGCGCCAGTTCGCTGGTGGAAACCGGTCGCAACAGCTACGTTGTCTTCGTCATCGGTTTCGACGCGCATATCTTGCGTGACAACAGCCGGGTCCAGTTCAAAGGCAAGGACAACGTCGAGGAAAGCCTGCGTCTGGCTACCGGCAAGCTGCTGTCAGTGTTTGGCGCTCGCAGTGGCGGCGCCGTCCATCAGGTTCAGACCAGCACGGCCACCATCGGTATACGCGGCACCGGCCTGTACGTGGAGTCTGAAGAAGATGTGAGCTACGCCTGCACCTGCTACGGCAACGTCAATATCGTTGCCAACGCCGACCCGAACGTACAGGAAAACGTCATTGCCACCCACCATGATTCACCGCGCTACATTGGCAAGGGCGGCGGTTACAGCCAGCTGATCACGCCGGCACCGATGAAAAACCACACCGATGAGGAATTAATGCTCATCGAGCAGCTGGTCGGCCGCAAGCCAGCATTCTCGACGCTGAAATCCTATACCGCACCGCGTAAAGGTTATTGAGCGTAAGGAGCTCTGATGTCACCGGGAAAGTGGCTACGCACCAGCTTGCTGGTGCTTATCTGTGGTCTGTTTGTTCTCCACAGCATTTATCTTCCGCGGTTGCCGCTGCTCGATACACTGGAGCGGGCCAGCTACGACATCCGGCTACGGATGACCGTACCCGGCGGCGTTGATGATCGCATCATCATTGCCGACATTGACGAGAAGAGCCTGACCGCGCTGGGTCACTGGCCATGGGATCGTGGCACTCTGGCCCGCTTCATGGACACCATGTTTGATCACTATCAGGTCAAGAGTGTCGGCTATGACGTGTTGTTTGCCGAGCCGGATACGGATCCCGGCGTCACCGCATTACGTGGCATGGCCGAGAAGGAGCTGAAATCAGACCGCCAGTTCCAGCGAATCTGGAAACAGCTCGGCCCAAACCTCGATTTTGACCAGCAATTCGCCGACAGCTTCCGCGATCGCAACGTGGTGCTCGGTTACGTCTTTGCCCATGGTCAGGACAGCCGTCTGAACGTGCTGCCGCCGCCCGCTGCAGAGCTGCCGGAGAGCTTTGTCGGGCGCCTTGAACTGCCGCAGCCGCAAGGCTTCTCCGGCAATCTGGAGGTCCTGCAAAGCGCCGCCTGGGGTGGCGGCTTCTTCGACAACCCGACCATCGATATCGACGGTGTGTTCCGTCGCGTGCCGCTGTTGCAGGAATTTGAAGGCAAACTGTATGGCTCTCTGGCGCTTTCCATGGTTCGGGCCTCCCGCAACGACCCGTCAATCGAGCTGATTCTCGATACTCAGAGTAACTATCCGTTTGTCGACGCCCTGCGTCTTGGCGACCAGGTTATTCCGCTGGCGCCGCTGGCAACCGTACTGGTGCCATATCGCGGTGGCGCTTACAGCTTTCCCTACTACTCGATCACCGACATTCTGGAAAAGAAAATTCCGGAAGAAAAACTGCGCGGCAGGATCGTGCTGGTAGGCAGCTCCGCCCCCGGCCTCAAAGACCAGCGAACTACACCGCTGGAAACCACCTACCCGGGCGTGGAGGTTCATGCCAACCTGGTTGCCGGGCTGCTGGATAACAACATCAAGCGCCAACCGGGCTGGGTCATTGCTGTGGAGTTTTTCCTGCTGCTGACGATCAGCATCGTGCTCGGCCTGATCAATGCCCGCCTCGAACCGATGCGCAGCCTGATCGTTACAATGGCCGCCCTGTTGGCGGTTGTGGCGGGCAACATGTACGCCTGGCATAACAATCTGGTACTGCCTCTGGCCTCGCCAGTGGCACTGATCCTGTTTATTTTCGTGTTTCAGACCCTGTGGGGCTTCTTTGTCGAAGCCCGTGACAAGCGCATGCTGGCGAAGCTGTTCGGCCAGTACATTCCGCCGGAACTGGTGGAAGAAATGGCCGAGAGTCCGGACAAGATCAGCGTCAGCGGCGAAAGCCGTGACATGACAGTGTTGTTCTCCGACGTCCGCGGCTTCACCACTATCTCCGAAGGTCTTGAGCCACACGCCCTGACCCAGCTGATGAATGAAATGCTGACGCCGATGACGCATGTGATTCACCACCATCGCGGCACCATCGACAAGTACATGGGTGACGCCATCATGGCGTTCTGGGGCGCGCCACTGAAAGATGAGAACCATGCTCGTCACGCGCTCGAAGCAGGACTGGAAATGGTCAAGGCGCTACCGCAGATCAATCAGTGCTTTCGCAACAAGGGTTGGCCGGAAATCAATATCGGTGTCGGCCTGAACAGCGGCGTGATGAGCGTCGGCAACATGGGCTCGGAATTCCGCATGGCCTACACAGTGATGGGCGATGCGGTAAATCTGGGCTCACGACTGGAAGGCCTGACCAAGCAATACGGCGTCAACATCATCGTCAGTGAGTTCACCAAGGCCAAGGTGCCT
>JBFHPX010000090.1:0-8901 GCA_041592575.1 Alcanivoracaceae bacterium | reverse complement strand
GGCCTTAGTAGAATAATTGAGGGGTCACGCATCGCATCGATCAGCGCCGCGACGTTATCTTTGTCCACCTTGGCAAGCTTGTTCTGCTCATCGTGGACTGCCGCGCGCAGCCACTCTTCATGAGAAATAACAAAAGCATAATCAATGGCGGCATAGGCGCCGTTAACGCCTTTATGATCGCCAAGGTCCAGAGGCAGCAGACTCATGATCTGTTTGCGAGTGATCTTGGTTTCGTTCTTCACCCGAGAGCCATCTGGCAGTTCAATCTGCATTTCATTGGAGGCATTCTGTTTGATATAGCCTGGAATCAAGTATCCAGTCATCGCCGATATGATCATTGCGGGAACATAAATCAGACTTTTGGTATTACTCCGCGGGATGTCCTGAAAATGCACAGTTACAACTGCGGGTGCGTCTGCGGCCGCCCATCCCGAGACCACCTCAATAGCACTTTCATGCTGCAGGGGAATGCCTTTCTTCTGTCGCCAGGCATCGCGCCTAGCGATGAAATCATCACTCCAAACATCAAATGCTCGAAAGGTTACCTCTGTCGTTGAAAACGGCATGAACTCCGCGGATTGTCGTTGTTGAATCCGGGCAATCAGCTCAGGTGTCACCCGGGTTCCCTTCTCGGTGATGTAGGTTGAATACATGCAACCGTTAAGCAAGAAAATGCCAATGAGCATGCAGGCGCATGCCCGAAAGTTGAGATGAAACATAATTCCCCCGTCGATATTACTACTTGATGATCAGGTCACATGGCCTGTCGCGAGCTTCTTGTGATTTCATCCAGTGGATGATTCTTCCGCCCAGTTTGCGCTCAGTGGCGCGTGACGCGAGTTCAATGATCTCACGCAGCGCCTGAATATCAATGCCGGTATCCAGCCCGACAGATTCAAACAGGTATACCAGGTCTTCGGTGGCGACATTGCCGGTGGCGCCGGGCGCGAATGGACAGCCGCCGAGGCCGCCGACCGAAGCATCGAACTTGCGTATGCCGAGATCGCAGGCGGTCCACGCCAGTGCCGACGCCAGGCCACGGGTGTCGTGCAGATGGATGAAAAATTTTTCCGCACCGTACTGCTGGATCAGCGGCGCCATGATGTCCTTCATTTGCTGAGGATGGCCGGCGCCGATGGTGTCGGCGATGGCGATCTCGTCACTGCCTGCTTCAATCATTTGCCGGGTCAGATCCAGCGTCACATCCACCGGTGTGGTGCCATCGTAGGGGCAGGCAAAGGCGCCGGAAATATAGGTGCGGGTGGCAACACCATCGGCTCGCGCTGCCTCGATAATGCTGCGGCAACTGTCGATGGCCTGGGCCAGCGACATGTTCAGGTTGCGCTGGTTAAAGGTGTCGGTGGTGGACAGCACCAGGCCGACGGTGCGGTAACCGTTGTCACGGGCCAGCTGGTAGCCACGCAGGTTGGGCACCAGCGCGGTGTAGTGCAGATCATCCCGTTTTGGCAGGCGCCGGGTCAGTTCGGCGGCATCGGCCATCTGCGGCACAGCCTTCGGGCTGACAAAGCTCACCGGCTCGATGTACTTGAGCCCGGCCGTGACCAGAAGTTCGGCCATGCGAGCCTTGTCGTCGGTGGAAACGTGTTTTGGCTGGTTCTGCAGACCGTCGCGCAGGCCGACTTCATTGATGATGACGCTGTCTTTCATGGGTTGCCCGAATACTTCACGTGAGCCCGGATTGTGCCACCGGCGGCGGCTCGCTGCACGCTGTCCGCCTGTGGTGAGCATGGCGGGATTGTCCGCAAACTGTATGCAAATGGTCAGTTGATGTCCTTGTTGACCCCGGAGGTCATCGCTAGACTGGCGCAAATTGTATGCAATCCGGAGCAAGACCATGAGCCAGCCGTCCTCCCCGACCGATCCGGCCCCGGCCCTCAAGCCGCTCAAGCATATCCATCATCTGGCGTTTCGCTGCCGCGATGCGGCGCAGACGCGCTGGTTCTATGAGGAGGTGCTGGGCATGCCGTTGACTCTGGCAATGGTGTTTGACGAGGAGCCGGGCACCGGCCGCAAGGTGGATTACATGCACCTGTTCTTCCAGATGGCGGATGGCAACTTCGTGGCCTTCTTCGATTCCCCGGACGATGCCGACGAGCTGATGTTCCGGCCCAAGCATGCTTTCGATCTGCATCTGGCCTTCGAGGTGGATACCGAGGAAGAGCTGAAAGCCTGGCGCCGTCGCATCAACAAGGCAGGCCGTCCCTGCTTCGGGCCGATCGATCACGACATGATCCACTCGATCTACATGTACGACCCGAACGGGATTCAGGTCGAGATCACCATCAAGGACAAGAACTACAACGCCATCGTCGAGAAGGACAAGTCCAACGTCGATGAAGTGATGAAGGCCTGGACCGGGAAAACGCTGGCGCGCAAGCAGGCAAAATTCGGCAGCGCGCTGGAGATGCGCGGCCTTGACACCAGTAAGGCTGACTTCTCGAAACTGAAAGTCGATCTGCCCAAACACAGCAAGGCCTGATTGATGAGCGCGGAAAAATTCGACTACGAACGCATTCCCTATATGGTGGTGTTTGCCGAGAAATCGGAATTCAAGGACACCTATGCCGGACCGATGGACATGGTGGCGCTGGAAGCACACCTGCTGCGGCCGAAAAACCATTCGTCAAAATCGGTGATTGTGTTCATGCACCCGGTGGGCGGTGGTGCCTACCTGCCGATGGTGTCGGCGCTGGCGAAAGCCGGTTTTCATGTCATCTATTGCAACAGCCGTTATCGCGGTGCCGACGCGGCGTTGATCATGGAAAAGGTGGTGGCCGATCTGGGCGCCTGTATCCGTGATGCAAAGGAACGGCTCGGCTATGAAAAAGTCATTCTCGCCGGCTGGTCCGGCGGTGGTTCGCTGTCGATGTTCTATCAGGCAGAGGCGGAAGATCCCTGTTTGACCCACACGCCTGCTGGTGACCCCTACGATCTGACTGCGCGCAAACTGGTCCCTGCAGATGGCATCATGTTGCTCGCTGCGCATGTCTCCAGAGCGATTACCCTGACCGAGTGGATGGACCCTTCCCTGGTTGATGAAAGCGATCCGGCACAACGCGATATCAGCCTTGATATATATGATCCGGGTTGCCCGAATCAGCCGGCGTACAGCGCCGATGTTATCGCGCTGTTTCGCGCTGAACAGATTGCCCGTAATCGCCGCATCACCGCGATGGTGCAGCAGCGACTGGCAGATTTCCGCCGGCGCGGCCAGCATCAGGAAGAGTTCGGTTTTATCGTTCATCGCACCATGTGCGATGTCCGCTGGCTCGACCCGTCAGTAGACCCGAACGAACGCAAACCCGGCTGGTGCTATCTCGGTGATCCGCGGGTGGTCAACAACGGCCCGGTGGCGCTGGCGCGCTTCAACACCCTGCGCGGCTGGATGAGCCAATGGAGTTTCGATCACTCCAATGCCAACGGTATAACGGCCGCGCCGCGCATTAGTGTGCCGGTTCTGGTGATCGGCAACACGGCAGATGATGCCTGCACGCCGAGCCATACCCATCGGCTGTTTGATGCGTTCCGGCACAGCAACAAGACCCTGAAGGAAGTAAAAGGGGCAAACCATTACTACTTCGGTCAGAACGACAAGCTGGCGGAGGCCGTGGCTAATTGCCGGGATTGGATGCGTCAGCAAAAGTTGGCCTGATCCGTTCCTCATTGATCGCTATATGCGATAATCGCCGCCCCCCATCCGCGCGGAAGCCAGTCCATGCGTGGCCTGTTCATCATTTTGCTGTTGTGCCTTAGTGCCCATGCGACGGCGCTATGCGAGCGCCCGCTGCGGGTCGCCGCGGAACACTGGCCGCCCTACTCCGAACAGGACAATCAGGGTTGGCAGGGCATAGATATCGACCATGTCAGAAACCTGATGCGACGCCTGGGATGCGATGTGGTCTTTCTGAATACACCGTCCGGGCGCGCCCACCTGATGCTGGAAAAAGGCGAGATCGATATCCTGATGGCGGCCAGTGATGTGCCTGAGCGGCATCGCTATGCCTATTTCAGTAACCCCTATCGGCGCGAGGTCATGGCGGTGTTTGCGCTGGCCGGCCGCGATGACCTGCCGGCTGATTTTGCGTCACTTCGGGACGGTGGCTACACGGTGGTGGTGCCACGTAGCGGCTGGTATGGCGAAGCGTTTGCCGCCGTGCGCGGTGAGCTGATCCGTAACTACCAGCTGATTGCCTTTGACTACAGCCATCAGGCGGTCTCGATTCTGGCGGCCGGGAGGGCCGACCTGTTGATGGGCGATCAGCAATCGATCCTGATCACCGCCAACAATCTTGGGGTAAAGCTCAGTCAGCGCTGGGTTGCCAATGATGCCCCGGTGCATCTGATGTTGAGCCGCGCCAGCCTGACCCCGGCCCACTTGCAGCGGATCAATGCTGCCCTGTCCCCCTGACCGTTGTGCTCACGATCGGATACAAGCCCGGCTTTGACTCGCCCGCCGAAACCCCCTAGTTTCGATAGCTGCTTACCGGGGGACCCGATCCATGCTTGAACTGATACTGCTGCTGCTCGGCACAATAATGTCGATCACTGCCTTCCAGACCCTGTCGATGTATGCCATGTGGTACTACGACCGGCGCAATTTCCCCGAGGCCTCAGAGGTGCCGGCGCAGAGCAATGAGGTGTTGCTGTTGCCCGGATTGTGGGGAGTATTTACCGAGTGGTTGGCGATCAGCCTGCTGGTGGTCAGCTACCCGTTGCGGCTGGTCCATGATGCTTCGCCGGTCAGGACCCGGGTACAGGGCGAGACGCCGATCATTCTGGTCCACGGTTACGGCGGCAATGCCGCCAACTTCCTGACCCTGCAGTGGCGCCTGAAACAGCGCGGCTGGGCCAATGTCTATGCGGTCAGTTATACCCCGCCGACCATTGATGCCCGCAAGCTGGCGCAGCAGGTCACCGACCATGTCGATCGTATTCTTGCCGCCACCGGCGCCGACAAGGCCCATCTGGTTTGCCACAGCATGGGCGGCCCGCTGACCCGTTACGCACTGCATCATCTGGGTCTGGCCGGCAAGCTCGATCGGGTCATTACGCTTGGCTCGCCGCATGCCGGCTCCCGCATTGCCGCGTTGTTCCCGGCCCTGGGGGCGGCGTTCCAGATGCGCTATCAAAGCGACTTCCTCAATGAGCTGAACGCGCTTGATCCGACCCCGGGTGGTGCGCAGTTCTATTCCATCTATTCAAATATGGATAATTTTGTCCTGCCGGCCTCCAGCCCGGTGCTCGGCGGCAACGCCCGGAATATCCATGTGCCCTACCTCGGTCACTGCGCCCTGCTCTATGCGCCGACCGTGCTGGCCCATATCGAACGTTGCCTGACCGAAAACATTTCCTCGGCAGCCAGTGAAACTTGATCTGTGACATGGTTGCGCTGATTTGAAAATCCGATCATGGTATCCACAGACTAAAAATGAAGGAGTGGACCATGAGTACCTTCCAGCCGACAGTGAGCTGGCATCTGCAGCGCGGGGTGGAGTTCGACTACGAACACTATAACCGGGACCATGAATGGACCTTCCCGGGTGGCGAGGTGGTGCCGGCATCGGCATCCACCAGCTATGGCGGCACAGCCCAACGGGTCAACCCGGATGAGGCGGTGGTGGCGGCTACCGCCAGCTGCCATATGCTGACCTTCCTTGCCATTGCTGCAAAAGCTAAAAAGAAAGTGATCAGCTACATCGACCGCCCGGAAGGCACGGTCGACAAGAATGCCGACGGTTACATGGCGATCACGAAGATCGTCCTGCATCCCAAGGTGGTATTTGATGAAGATGTGGATGAAGCAACCCTGAAGCGTTTTCATGATAGCGCTCATCGGCATTGCTTCGTCAGCAACTCGCTGAAGACGCCGGTGACGATCGAACCCGCTTAAGGTTTGATTGGCGCGTCTTCATTATGGAGACGTGCATGCATCAGGCTCACCTGACGCCGGAACTGAATCTGCTAGAGGATCAGCTCCGGCGTTTTATTGTCCGCGATATAGCTCCGTACTACGATCAGTGGGAGCGCGCCGGCATGATGCCGCGTGAGCTGTGGCGGCAGCTTGGCGCTCAGGGGTTTCTTGGCGCCGATGTGTCGGAAGCATTCGGCGGCGCTGACGCCGGCTATGCGGCTGCTGCCTGCATTATCCAGACCCTCTCCGCCGCCGGCTTTGCCGGCCTTGCTTCTGCCGTGGCGGCGCATAATGAAGTGGCCATTCCCTACGTCATGGATCTTGGCAGCGAGGCCCAGCGCCAACGCTGGCTGCCGGGCACGATCAGTGGCGATATCGTCGGCGCGATTGCCATGACCGAACCCTCCGCCGGCTCTGACCTGAAGGCCATCCGTGGCCGCGCCGAAAAAATTCCCGGTGGCTGGCGATTGAACGGCCAGAAAACCTTCATCACCAATGGCATTCACGCCGACCTGATTATCGTTGCCATGAAAACCGATCCGTCCGCTGGAGCCAAAGGCATCAGCCTGTTTTTGGTTGGTGCGGACACGCCCGGGTTCAGTCGTGGCCGCAAGTTCCACAAGCTGGGGCAGAATATTGCCGATACTGCCGAGTTGTTTTTCGAGAATGTTGAAGTCGGCGACGAGGCTCTTCTTGGCGACGAAGGTCAGGGCTTTGCCTGCCTGATGAAGGAGCTGCCGCGCGAGCGATTGAGTTTTGCCATTGCCGCACTCGGCGCCTGTGATGCGGTGCTGAAGGATACGCTGGCCTATGTGCAGGAGCGCAAGGCATTCGGTGTGTCGGTGGCGCAGTTTCAGAATACCCGTTTCAGACTGGCGGAGCTGCACGCCCGGGTTAAGGTGTTGCGGGCCTTTGTCAGCCAGTGCATTGATCGCCAGGCTCGGGCCGAGCTGGGCACGGCGGATGTGTCAATCGCCAAGCTGGTATCGTCGGAGGTGCAGGGCGAACTCGTGGATGCCTGCCTGCAGCTGTTCGGCGGTTACGGTTACATGAAGGAATATCCGATCTCGCGGGCTTATGTGGATGCTCGGGGGCAGCGGATTTACGGCGGTACCAGCGAGATCATGAAAGAGATTATTGCCAGGGAGTTGCTTGGCCGATAAGAGATCTTGCTTCCGCGGTAAAGGCGGATAGTGACCCGCTGGTCCTCCCTGCACCGAAAAGATGTATACAATACCGCCACCTCGCCATCCCGGCGGCCGATCCTCAGGAGAATCCGATGAGTCAGGCAGTACAACTCGATCAGGCCGAAATCGACCTGTTCCGCGAAAACGTCCGCAAATTCATGGAGAAGGAAATCGCCCCCCACTATACCCAGTGGGAAAAGGAAGAAATCCTGCCGCGGGAAGTCTGGACCAAACTCGGCGAGAACGGCTTTCTCTGTGTTGACGTGCCGGAGCAGTACGGCGGCTTCGGCGCCAGCTTCCGCTTGTCTGCCATTGTGGTTGAAGAAGCATCGCGGGCCGGCTTCGGCGGCATGGCGTCCAACATTTCCGTGCACTCCGATATTGTTGCTCCGTACATCCTGCATCTGGGCAGCGAAGAGCAGAAACAGAAGTGGTTGCCGAAAATGGTTACCGGCGAAGCGGTTGGCGCCATCGGCATGACCGAGCCGGGTGCCGGCTCCGATCTGCAGGGTATGAAAACCCGCGCCGAAAAAGACGGCAATGATTACGTGATTAACGGCCAGAAAACCTTTATCACCAACGGCCAGCATTGCGACGTAATCGTACTGGCCTGCAAAACCGATCCGAGCGCCGGCGCCAAGGGTATTACCCTGTTCACCGTTGACACTTCGCTGCCCGGTTTCGCCCGCGGCCGCAATCTGGAAAAGATGGGCCACCACTGCGCCGATACTTCCGAGCTGTTTTTTGAAAATGTTCGCGTTGGCGCCGAGGAAATTCTCGGTGGCGAAGGCCGTGGCTTTGCCAACCTGATGAACGAGCTGCCGCGTGAGCGTTTGATTCTGGCGTTGGGTGCTGTCGCTGCCTGCGAGGGCATGCTTGAGCGCACTGTTGCTTATGTGCAGGAGCGCAAGGCGTTTGGGGTGTCGGTATCTCAGTTCCAGAACACCCGTTTCAAGCTCGCCGAGTTGCAGGCACAGATCGCCGTCAATCGTGCTTTCACTACCCAGTGCACGAACGAATATGACGACGGCAAGTTGAGCACCGTGAATGCCTCGATTGCCAAGCTCACCACCACCGAGCTGCAGGGCAAGGTCGCGGACGAGTGTCTGCAGCTGTTCGGTGGCTATGGCTACATGCAGGAATACCCGATTTCCCGTGACTATGTTGATGCCCGTATCCAGCGCATCTATGGCGGCACCAGCGAGATCATGAAGGAAATCATTGCCCGGTCCGTGGTCGGGAAGTGACCTGATGCAAGACGCGCGCACCCGCAGCCAGTCCGTCGCCGATACCCTGCGCGAACGGATCCTGCGTGGCGATTTCGCCCCGGGTGCGCGGATGCAGGAAATTGCGCTGGCCGAAGATCTGCACGTTTCCCGCACGCCGATTCGGGAAGCGCTGCGCTCACTGGCGGAGGACGGCCTGCTGGATTATGCCGCCAACCGCGGCTACCGGGTTCGTCAGTTTACCGTGCGGGATATCCTGATTTCGTTCCGGGTGCGCGCTGCCATGGAAGGGCTGGGCTGTCGGTTGCTGGCAGAGCGCGGTCTGAGTGATGTGGAGCTGCAACGTCTGCGGGCGATTCTGGAGAATGGCGACGCCCTGCTTGCCGGGGGCCAGTATGCACAGCATGACTATGGTCCCTGGCGAGACATGAACCGGGACTTTCATGTCACCCTGCTCAAACTCGCCGACAGTGCCTTGCTGAAAAAAATTGCTCGTGACGCTCAGACCCTGCCGATCGTCAATCAAGGTGCCTTTCATTGGTACCAGCCGGAGGAT
>JBFHPX010000089.1:0-8930 GCA_041592575.1 Alcanivoracaceae bacterium | reverse complement strand
GGTGGCGCCAAGCGTCGGAATGGACAGGCCACCACTGGCAATGACCACGGATTCGCAACCCAGGGTGCCGGCACTGGTCCGTAACCGGTAACCACCTTGCACGGCTTCAATCTGTTCGATGCCGGTTTTCAGAGACACCCCGGCGCCAGCCCATTCACACTCGCGCAAAAGCATATCGAGAATATCGCGGCTGCTATCACTGCAGAACAGCTGCCCCGGCGCCTTCTCGCACCAGTCAATGCCATGACGCTCCACCAGCTCAAGAAAATGCTGCGGTGTATAACGCTTCAGGGCGGAGATACAGAAATGCGGATTGGCAGAAAGAAAATTCGCCGGGGTGGAATTGAGGTTGGTGAAGTTACAGCGACCGCCGCCGGACATCAGAATCTTCTTGCCGGCCATATTGGCATGATCCAGCACCCGCACCCGCCGGCCACGATAGCCAGCGGTGGCGGCACACATCAGCCCGGCAGCGCCGGCACCGATGACAATGACATCGACATCCCTCAACCGCCTGCCACCATGGCCGTCAGCGCTTCACAGACCTTGCCCATGCCGGCATGAATCACTGCCTCGATTTCCTCGATGGTGATTTCCCGATCCGATTTTCCGGCGCCGGGGTTTACCACCAGCGACAACATGGCATAGGGGATCTCCAGTTCGCGCGCCAGCACGGCCTCCGGCATACCGGTCATGCCGACAATGTCACAGCCATCATTTTCCATCCGACTGATTTCTGCGGCGGTTTCCAGCCGCGGCCCCTGAGTGGCCCCGTAGCAACCGCCATTGACAGCATGGGCGTCAACCCTCGCCAGCGCATCGAGCAGGCGCTGCCGCAGTGACGGTGTGAAAGGCCAGGAAAAATCCACATGGACAACCGGCGCCACACGTCTGTCAAAGAAAGTACTGTCACGGCCCCAGGTGTAGTCGATGATCTGGTCCGGGACAACAATGGAAGCAGTCGGCGCCCGAGTGGTTATACCGCCAACCGCATTGACCGCGATTATTTCCGATGCACCAGCCTGTTTCAGCGCGGCAATATTGGCACGGTAGTTTACCTGGTGCGGCAACAACACATGCGGATCACCATGACGGGCAATAAACAGCACACGCTTGCCGGCCAGTTCGCCTTCAACCACCGGCGCCGATGGCGCCCCCCACTCCGTGTCGCGGTCATGTCGGGCAACCACCGTCAGGCCGGTCATCCGGGTGAGGCCGGTGCCTCCGATAAATGCCAGCATGGCTATAACCCCTCCACGGCAAACAGCCCCGGTGCATTACGCCAGTACTCGCGGTAATCCATCCCGCATCCGAACAGGTAGGCATCTTCCGCTTCGACACCGGTATAGGTCGCCTTGATCCCGGGCCGAGCCTTGCGATCATGGATCTTGTCGACCAGCACGGCAGTCGCCACCGAAGCCGCGCCCTGCTTTTCGCAGGCATCAATAATGGCCAGCAAGGTGGAACCAACATCAAGGATGTCATCGACAATAATGACGTTGCGCCCCTTCAGCGAAGTACCCGGCGTAATGATCCACTCGATCTCGGTACCGGAGGTCTCGCCTCGATAACGACTTGCATGCAGGTAATCGATCTGCAGGGGGAAATCCAGCTGCGGCAACAGCTTGCCCATCAACACCACGCCACCATTCATGATCGTCAGCATCAGCGGATCATGCTCGGCATAGTCACGGTTGATCTGCTGCGCCATACGGCTGATCGCAGCATCGATCTGCTCCGCCGAATACAACTGACGGGCATTCTTGCGCACGTCCAGCAAGTGCCGGCGAAATTCAGGATTCATGGGCGATGCTCCTCTGTCAGGGTTTGCAGCACGGCCGCCTCATCGGGATGGCCCTGGGCTGCGATATGCAGGGTGCGAGTCGGGAAGGCAAATTCGGCGCCATGTCGATCGACGATTGCCATGACTTTCAGCAGAACGTCCTCCTTGATGGCATGAAAAGGAATCCACTCAGTGGTACGAGTAAAGGCATAGACCATGAACTCAAGGTGCGACTCACCATAGCGATTGAAATGCACAATCAGCGTCTGGTCCTGATCAATATCCGGATGCTGTCGCAACATGCTGCGGACATCATCGCAGATCTGCTTCATCCTGGCGCCGTCGTCATAGCGGATACCGAAGTTCTCGAAAATACGCCGATTGCTCATCCGCGACGGGTTCTCTACCACGATACTGGCAAACATGGAGTTGGGGATGTAAAGCGGACGCTTGTCGAAGGTGCGAATGCGGGTCAGGCGCCAGCCGATGTCCTCAACGGTACCCTCAATCTGACGATCCGGCGAACGCACCCAGTCCCCTACCACAAACGGCTTGTCGAGATAGATCATCATGCCGCCAAAAAAGTTTGCCAGCAGGTCCTTGGCAGCAAAACCGATGGCGATACCACCGATACCGCCAAACGCCAACACCCCGGAAACCGAGTAGCCCAGCGTTTGCAGAATGATCAGCGCTGCGGTAATCATCACCGACATGCGCAGCAGTTTCGCCAGCGCCCTGGCGGTGGTCCGATCCATCGGTTTGCTGAGGCGCTGCGGATCGACAATATTATGCTCGGCAAAACTGATAAAACGGGTCAGAAACATGGACAGAATAACGATATAGGCGACGCTGCGGACCTGGGGAAGATAGTCGAATACGGGGGTTTGGGTAACGTTGTCGAGAATATCGACAGCAAAGGTAATACCGATGGTCCAGATAAAAAGGCGAACCGGAATTCGGGCAGCCTCCAGCAAGGCGTCATCCCAGAGTGATTCGGTCTTGTCCACCAGCCGTTCAGCAACATCAATGGCCCGCATCAGCAGGAAATTGGTGCTGACGGTGGCAAATACAACCAGAAAAACCTGAGTCAACCAGATCCGGGTTTCCGTGGATGTCTGCAGGAACGGCTGGATCATTTCCATCATCAGTACCTCTTCTCAAGCAATTCGGCCGCAGTTTTTCGAGCGCCAGCCAGCAACGCCTCGTCAACTGCAATCCGCTGGGCACGCATGATCGACGCCGGCACCACCACAGTGGCAGGACGGTTATCCAGATAGTCCAGTACCTCCAGCGCGCCAGCGCGATCATTACAGACCAGCACCATGTCACAACCGGCGTCCAGCGCCGCTGCCGCGCGGTCAGCATAGCAGCCAGCGCCGGCAGCGCCGACCATGGAAAGGTCATCGGAAAATATCAGGCCACGATAGCCAAGCTCGTCACGCAGCACTTGCTGCAGCCATATTTTCGAGAAGCCGGCCGGCTGGCTATCGACCTGATCGTAAACAATATGCGCGAGCATCATACCGGCCAGGCGGTCCGCCAGCTTCACGAACGGCACCATATCCTGAGTGCGGATTTCATCGAGGCTGCGATGATCCACCGGCAGCTCGAGATGCGAGTCGCCCTGAACAAAACCATGCCCCGGGAAATGCTTGCCGGTGGCAGCCATGCCCGCAGCACGCATGCCATCAATGAAGGCACCGACCAATGTCACCACCACGTTGGCATCGGCATGAAAACTGCGATCACCGATCACCGAGCTGGCACCAAAATCCAGATCCAGCACCGGCGCGAAACTGATATCGACACCATGGGGAATCAGCTCCGCCGCCATCAGCAAGCCAAGCTGATGCGATGCTTCAACAGCAGCATCCGCATCGCGGTCATACAGGTGGCCGAGCGTTCGCATCGGCGGGATACGGGTGAAGCCGTCACGAAAGCGCTGCACCCGACCACCCTCCTGATCCACGGCAATCAGAATATCGGCACGCTCGACACGAACTTCGCTGATCAGCGAATCAAGCTGGGCCGGGTTGTCGTAATTGCGGCTGAACAGGATCAGCGCGCCGGTTCCCGGATGACGTAGCAGCTGACGATCTTCCGCAGTCAGGGACTGGCCGGCAATATCCAGCATCAGCAAGGGCTGGGCAGACATGAAATTTCCCCGGAGATTATTCAATCAGAACAGGACAACCGACCGTAACGAGGTCGAACAATTCAATGACGTCGGCATTGCGCATGCGCACACAGCCATGGGACCGCGGCACCCCCATGGGCTGGTCGTCCGGCGTGCCGTGAATATAGATGAAGCGACGCATGGAATCCACGCGACCTAGCCGATTGCGGCCAGGCTCATTACCGCACAACCAGAGGATGCGCGACAGTATCCAGTCACGTTTCGGGAACGAGGCGGCCAGCGCCGGCGACCAGATTTCCCCGGTGAAACGCCGACCCACCAGTACCGCGGCGGACGGCAGTCCGGCGCCAATGCGGGCACGAATCCGGTGACTCCCGCGTGGCGTGCAACCGCTGCCTTCGAGCTCCCCCGGACCATTGGCCGCAGTGGACACCGGCCAGACCCGGACATGACCAGCATCGTCGGTCAGTGTCAGGTTCTGGTCTGCAATGGAAACATGGATGTGCATGGCTTCAGGATGCCGGCAGGGCGGCACGAATGCCACCGGCGAGAAAGCTCAACAACCGGTCGTTAACCTGTTGGGGAGACAACGTGACGGCAAAATCACTGCGACAGATCGCCCGCAACGGGTCCATACCGGACAGCGTAAAGATGGTCGCACCGAGAGCAAAATGAACCCGCCAGAAAACCTCCATCGGCGGCACATCCGGCACCGCCACTGCCAGCTGGCGCAGGAAGCGGCTGAAAACCTCGCCGTAATGCTCGCGAAAAAAGCGCCGCAAATGCCCCTGCGCCTGACTGTAGGCCAGGCCACTGAGACGAAAGAAGATCGCCACCCGCTGCGGTTCGCCGCGCTGGACCGCCACCGCACTTTGCGACAGGGTGGCCAGCAACCGTTCGATGGTGACGCTGTCCGGGTCGCTCTCAAGCTCCGCCAGCAACCCGTCCAGACGGCTGCAGAACGGATTCAGGAATCGCTCGAATACCGCCTGAATCAGGGCTTCCTTGGAACCGAAGTGATAGTTGACGGCGGCCAGATTGACCCCGGCCTTGCTGGTAATGGCGCGCAGACTGGTTTCGGCGAACCCCTTCTGCGCGAACAGGACCTCTGCGGTATCAAGAATCCGGTCAACGGTGCCGGCCTGCGCCATAAAGCCCCCAAAACAAACGTTTGAAACGTATGTTAGGGGAGCCGCCCCGACCCGGCAATCCCGGTTTACTCAGTACGCTCTCAGTATCCCGGGCCCTCGCCCGCTTCGCCGGCGTCCCGCGATGCCACTTCAGCCTTTTCAATCGCTCTGAGTAGTTCGCGATGCGCCTGCGCGCTGCTTCCCGAGTGTAAATACTGCTTCGCCTTCTGCATCACCTCCTCAAGCAGATTCAGTCGGTAGTTGTGGTTGAGCAGCGACTTGCCAAGAAAATGCTCATCCACGTCGTTCTCACGCAACCAGGCCGCCTGTTCCAGCGCCTGTTCCAGTTGCTCCGTGGTCGGCTTGCCCATGGCTTTTCTCCCGCTTGCCTGTCAACGTCCCTGTCTGCAGTTTGCCACAGCGCATCAGAGGTTTAACATCAGCGCAACAGCAACCATGGACGCCCGTGATGACCGCTTTTACCTTTGCCACCACCCGCAGCCTGATCTGCGAGCCCGGCGCCAGTGAACGATTGGCACAGATATCCCGCGACCTTGGCATCAAGCACCCGCTGATAGTCACCGATGGCGGCATTGCCGCCAGTGGCCTGCTTGAGCCGGTGGTCAATAACCTGAAAGCAGCGGGGCTAACAGTGTCTGTGTTCAGCGAGGTGGTCGCCGATCCGCCGGAGCTGGTCATTGAGCAGGCGCTGCTGGCGGCCCGTGCCGGCGGCTGCGATGGTGTCATCGGCTTCGGCGGCGGCAGCGCCATGGACACCGCCAAACTGGTGGCACTACTGGTCACCGGTGAACAGGTACTGGCGGATGTGTACGGCGTAGGCAATGCCCGGGGCGCACGATTGCCGCTGATCCAGGTGCCGACCACCGCCGGCACCGGCTCGGAAGTCACGCCGATTGCCATTGTCACCACCGGTGCAACCACCAAGATGGGCGTGGTTGCACCGCAGCTGCTGCCGGACGTGGCGGTACTGGATGCCACCCTGACCGTTGGCCTGCCGGCAGCCGTGACCGCCGCCACCGGAATCGATGCCATGGTTCATGCCATTGAGGCTTACACCAGCAAACACCGTAAAAACCCCTACTCGGACATGCTTGCCCGCGAAGCGCTGCGTCTGCTGAGCGCCAATATCGAGACTGCCGTCAATAACGGCAGCGACCTCAATGCCCGCAGCAACATGTTGCTCGGCGCCATGTTGGCCGGGCAGGCGTTTGCCAACGCCCCGGTGGCGGCGGTGCATGCGCTCGCCTATCCACTCGGGGGCATCTATCACATCCCCCATGGACTGAGTAACGCGCTGGTGCTGCCACACGTGATGCGCTTCAACTTGCCGCAGGCGGAGAAAGCCTACAGTGAACTGGCACGCTGTGTGCTGCCAGGCGGTACGCTGGTGGCCACCAAAGCCGCCAACACCCTGATCAACTGGCTGGCGAATCTGAGCGGAGAATTGGGGCTGCCCACCCGGCTGCGCGACATGGACATTCCGGAGAGCGCCATAGCGCGACTGGCGACGGACGCCATGCTGCAACAGCGCCTGCTGATCAACAATCCTCGCCCGGTCACAGAAGCGGATGCCACCGCCATTTATGAAGCCGCGTGGTAATGGCCATGACAGAAAAGAAAGCCATCGGCAGGCGCAGCGACTACCACTATTTCACAGCAATCAGCACGCGCTGGAGTGACAACGACATCTATGGTCATGTGAACAACGTGGTCTACTACAGCTACTTCGACTCGGTTGCCAACCACTTCCTGATTCATCGGGGCGGGCTGGATATCCACCATGGCAACATGATCGGTCTGGTGGTGAACTCGTCCTGTCAGTACCACAAGCCGCTGGCCTATCCGGACAAGCTCTCAGGCGGACTGCGCGTCAACAGGCTGGGAAATTCATCGGTCGAATACGGACTGGCTATTTTTCGTGACGGTGATGAGGAGGCGGCGGCAGAGGGATACTTTATTCATGTATTCGTCGATCGGCACAGCCGCAAGCCGACACCCATTCCGGACGCACTGCGCAGCGCCCTGGAAGAAATCTGAAGCAAGTCAGCACACGGGGCTAGCCATCCTTGCTGGTAAAGGCCGCACCCGCGGCCTGAATCAAACCCAGAGTAGAAGAATCCATACCGCCTGCGCTGCCGCTACCCTTGATCAGTTCAAGAGTATCCGTGGCAATACGCTTGCCCATCTCCACGCCCCATTGGTCAAAGGGGTTGATCTGCCAGATCACGGCCTGGGCAAACACCTTGTGCTCATAAGCTGCCAGCAACGCACCCAAAGAGAACGGATCCAGCTGCTCCAGCAGCAGCGTGGTGCTCGGCTGATTACCGTGATAACGCATGTGCATCGGCAACTGTTCGTCCGCTGGCAGCGCCGCTTCGCCAAATGCCAACAGACGTGACTGGGCAAAACAGTTGGCCAGCGCCAGATGATGCTGACCAATCAACTCGGCGGCAGCGGCATCGTGACGCACTTCATGGTAGCGCCGCGCCGGCGCAATAAAATCACAGGTCACCGGCTCAGTGCCCTGATGCAACAATTGATAAAACGCGTGCTGGGCATTGGGGCCCACTTCACCCCACAACACCGGGCAGGTGCCTGTGGATACCGGCTCGCCGTCCCGGGTCACCGATTTGCCGTTGGACTCCATTTCCAGTTGTGACAGAAAGGCTGGCAGATGTTTCAGGCGACCGTCATAGGGCAGCACCGCATGGGCATGAATACCCAGAATGTTGGTATTCCAGACCCCGGTTAGCGCCATCAGCACCGGCACATTCTCCAGCCACGATGCTGTGCGAAAATGCTCATCCATCTGATGGGCACCGGCCAGCAGCTCACGAAAACCTTTCATGCCAATGCGCAGCGCAATCGGCAAACCAATGGCCGACCAGAGGGAGAAACGTCCCCCCACCCAATCCCACAGCGCCAACTGATTGGTGGCGGGAATCCCCCACTGCGTCATCTTGTCGACAGCCGAAGACACACCAATAAAGTGACAGCCAATCACCGCCGGCGCCGTGCCCAGGGTGCGCTGCAGCCAGGCTCGCGCCGTGCCGGCGTTATACAGGGTATCGATGGTGGTAAAAGACTTGGAAGAAATAATGAAAAGCGTGCTGTGTGCGCGCAACTGGTGGAGCAAGTGGGACAGCTGACTGCCGTCCATGGAAGACACAAAGTGGATGCGTACGGCACGTTCATCCGCTGCATCATCCAGCGCCCGACACACCATCATGGGCCCCACATCGGAGCCGCCGACACCGATGTTCACCACATCGGTAATCACTTCGCCGGTTACCCCCCGCCACTGCCCCGCATGAATGCGCTCCACCAGCCGGGTCATCCGCTGCAACTGCTCCTGCACCTGCTGCTGCACCGGTGACGACTGCTCCGGTGGCACACGCAGGGCCCAATGCATGGCGGCGCGTTGTTCGGTGTGGTTAATGGGTTCGCCGGCAAACAGACGATTGATCCAGCCACGCATATCACGGGCGTCGGCCAGGCGGCCGAGCAAATCGAGTGTGTCACGATCAACACGCTGTTTGCTCAGATCCAGCAACAGCGGTCCGGCGCGACAGGACAGCCGGGCAAAGCGATCGGGCTGATCGGCGAACATCTGCGCCAGATGAATATCCTGCAACGTCGCCGCGCGCTCGCTTAGCTGCTGCCAGATCGCATCTGCAGGCACTCCCGTTCGACTACGCATGCACCAAAACTCCGTGTTTATTCTTGTTTCGGCCTTACTGGCGACCGATACCGTAGTAAACAAAACCACTGCTGCGCACAAACTCCGGATCAAGAATATTGCGACCGTCGAGCAGCAATGGCTGGGCCATCAAATGGCGCAAACGCGGATAATCCGGGC
>JBFHPX010000088.1:0-8936 GCA_041592575.1 Alcanivoracaceae bacterium | reverse complement strand
TGTCGATCACATATTGCCGAGAATCGCATCCTTCACCGAAGCGATATTGGCATCAATGGTCATCATGCGGCTGTCGCCGCACTGCTTGATCGCATTATCCGGATCCTTCAGGCCGTTGCCGGTCAGGGTGCAGACGATGGTGGAGCCTTCCGGAATCCGACCGGTCTTGATGTCGCGCATAGCACCACCAATTGAGGCAGCGGACGCCGGCTCACAGAAAATACCTTCGCGCTGGGCCAGCAATTTTTGCGCCGCCAGAATTTCCTCATCGCTCAGCTCATCAAACCAGCCGCCGGACTCTTCCTTCACTTTCCAGGCACGATCCCAGCTTTGCGGATTGCCAATGCGAATGGCGGTTGCAACAGTCTCCGGATCCTTTACCGCCTCGCCACGCACAAATGGAGCAGAACCGGCGGCCTGATAGCCGATCATTACCGGCCGATTGCCGACGATCGGTCCACCGGCGTAGCGGCAGTTGCCGTCACAGAAAGCGCAGGACTCAGTCACTCTGGTGCCTTTCTGCGCCGAATACTCGCAATAGCCAATCCAGTGCGCAGTGATATTGCCGGCATTACCGACTGGCAGGCAGTGATAGTCCGGCGCCCGGCCCAGCTCTTCAACAATCTCGAAAGCTGCGGTTTTCTGCCCCTGCAGCCGATACGGGTTCACCGAGTTGACGATGGTCACTGGCGCCTGAAGCGCAACCTGTTTGACCAGCTCCATGCCTTCATCGAAGTTGCCGCGAATCTGAATGGTGACGGCGCCATACATCATTGCCTGAGCCAGCTTGCCCATGGCGATCTTGCCTTCCGGAATAAGTACAAACGCCGTAATCCCGGCCCGCGCCGCATAAGCGGCCGCAGCGGCAGAAGTATTGCCAGTGGAGGCACAGATAATGGCGTTGCTACCCTCCTCCACGGCCTTGGTCACGGCCATGGTCATGCCGCGATCCTTGAACGAACCGGTCGGGTTCAGACCCTCGTACTTGACGTAGATATCAACATCCTTGCCAAGCAGTTTCGGAATGTTCTTGAGCCGGATCAGCGGCGTATTGCCTTCGCCCAGACTGATGATACGAGTATCGTCGCTCACCGGCAGATGGTCACGGTAGCGGTTGATCAAACCAGTGTAGCGGTCACGGAATGCCATAGCAGTGTCTCTTGTCAGGCCTTCAGAAGTTCAACACGTATACGAACGATATCGTCCAGTACCGCGTCCAGTGCGGCAATCTCGTCCAGCGCTGAGTTGACATCACGCTCGCGCACCGAATGAGTCATCAACATGATCGGTACCGGCTGATCGTCATCGACATCTTTCTGGAACATGGCTTCGATACCGATGCTGTGCTGCGAGAGAATACGGGTAATGTCCGCCAACACGCCGATACGATCCTGCACGTGCAGGCGGATGTAGAACGGACATACCACATCATCCATCGACAGAATCGGATGGTTCGAAAGCACATCGGTGTGAAAGCCGAGATACGGCACCCGATGATCATGATCGAGAGTCAGCGCGCGTCCCATCTCGATGATATCTGCCACCACCGCACTACCGGTCGGACCGGCACCAGCCCCGGCGCCATAAAACAGAGTCGGCCCTACCGCATCGCCATCAACCATGACCGCATTCATCACGCCATTAACAGACGCGAGCAGAACACTTTGCGGAATCAAGGTCGGGTGCACCCGCAGCTCGATCCCGGCACCCGCATCCTTGGCAATACCAAGGTGCTTGATGCGATATCCGAACTGCTCGGCGGCTGCGATATCCTCTCTGGTCAGACGACTGATACCCTCGGTGTAAACCCGAGAAAACTGCAACGGAATTCCAAACGCGATCGAGGCGAGAATCGTCAGCTTGTGCGCCGCATCGATACCTTCAACATCAAAAGTCGGGTCGGCCTCAGCATAGCCGAGCGCCTGCGCCTCCTTGAGCACATCAGCAAAATCGCGGCCCTTGTCGCGCATTTCGGTAAGGATGAAATTGCCAGTACCGTTGATGATACCGGCAACCCACCTGATGCGATTGGCGGCGAGGCCTTCGCCCAGCGCTTTCAGAATCGGCACACCACCGGCAACGGCCGCTTCGAAGGCGACATCGACGCCCTTGGCATGCGCCGCAGAGAATATTTCATTGCCATGTTCAGCGATCAGCGCCTTGTTTGCGGTGACCACATGCTTGCCATTGGCAATGGCCGTCAGCACCAACTCACGTGCCGTGGTGGTACCACCGATCAGCTCAATGAGAATGTCGATTTCGGGGTCACGGGCGACATCCATGACATCGCGGGAAACCCTGATACCACTGACATCACAGGCCGGATTATCCCTACGGGCACCGACATGGGCGATTTCGATAGGACGGCCGACCCGACGGGCAATCTCGTCGGCGTTACGGCGAAGAATATTGACGGTACCGGTGCCGACGGTGCCAAGACCGGCGATACCCACCTTGACTGGATTCACTGCAACCTCGTTATCTACGGCGCGCGCGGGGGATTTCGGGACGGCACACCTTACTGACGAGGCCCTGAGACGTCAATCGGATGTCACTGCAAACCGAGGTCCTGAGCCATTTTCCCCGGCGGCAGATAGCCACCCAGCTGCTCGCCCTCGACCGTGAACACCGCCGGGGTACCCGTCACCCCGAACAGCTCGCCGAGCTGGTACTGGCTGGCCACCGGGCTGTCACAGTCGGCGGGGGTCTGACTGAGTGGCTTGTCCAGCTTGGCCTCGGTCATCGCCAGCTGCGGGTTCGGCGAACACCAGATGTCGTTGAGCATCCGTGCCGCGCTGGATTTGATGCCACCACGGGGGAACGCCAGATAGTGCACAGTAATGCCAAGACTGTTGTAGTCCGCCATTTGTCGATGCAACTGGCGACAGTAGCCACAGGTTACATCGGTAAACACGTATATCTCGGCCTTTTGCTCGGATGCCGGGAAGGTTATCAGCTGGTCCGCCTGCAAGGCAGCAATGCCCGGCCCGCGAACAGCCTCCTTGCGCTCCTCGATCAGGCTGACGACCCCGGATTCTCGCAGCTCCAGAACCTCGCCGGTAAATACGAAACGGCCATCCGCAGAAATCGTCAGCCAGTCGCCACCAATCTGAATCAGAAACATGCCTGGAACGGACGACGGTTCAACGCTTTTAACTGAAATCCCCGGAATGGCCTTCTGCAGCCGCTCAATGGCGGCGGCACTGTCGGCGGCCGCTGGAGCTTCTTTTGCCGGGGCACTCTGGTCGGCACAGGCGCTATTCATCAGCAGAGCGAGAACAAGTACTGCAAAACGCATGGTGATCTCCATATATCAGTCGCCCTTTGAATCAACCTGATCACCCCTGGCTCCCGACCGGGGGTGATGACGGGCGTGAAGGTCATGCAGCCGCTGCCGGGCCACATGGGTGTATATCTGGGTAGTAGAAAGATCACTGTGACCCAGTAAAAGTTGCACCACCCTCAGATCAGCGCCGTGATTGAGCAGATGAGTGGCAAAGGCGTGACGCAGTGTATGGGGGGAAAGCGGCTTTTGCACCCCGGCGATGATCGCCAGCTGCTTGATCCGGTGCCAGAAGGTCTGCCGGGTCATCGGCTGACCACGCTGACTGGGAAAAACGATATCGTCACTGGCGCCGGCCAGCAACATCGGCCGGCTGTGCTGCAGATAGCGACTGACCCAATCCTGCGCCTCCTCACCAAGCGGCACCAACCGCTCCTTGTTGCCCTTGCCCACCACCCGCACCAGGCCCTGACGCAGGTTCAGCTGTGACAGGGTCAGCCCGACCAGCTCTGACACCCGCAGACCGGATGCATACAACACTTCCAGCATGGCCCGATCACGTAACCCCAGCACCGAATCGGTATCTGCAGCAGCCAGCAGGGCATCCACGTCTGCCTCGGTAAGCGATTTCGGCAGCGGCCGGCCGATCTTCGGCCGCGAAATCATCAGGGTCGGATCCTCAGTGATCAGATTCTCGCGCAATGCCCAACGATAGAATCCCCGAAGTGCCGACATCTTGCGGGCCACCGAGCGGGCGCTGAGACCGCGTTGCATCAGGTCGGCCAGCCATTCCAGCAGCCGGATCCGGTCAGCCTGCAGTAACGCCGAACCCTGTTCCGCCAACCAAAGAGCACATTGCTCCAGGTCACTGCGATAGCCAGCCAGAGTATGATCACCCAGTCCCCGCTCCATCCAGACGTGATCGAGCCAGCGCTCCAGCAGCACCTGTTCGTTGACCGGTACCCGGCTCGTCGTCGGATCAGCCCTGCCGTTCATGGCACTCCGCTTTGTTATCTGCAAGGTGGCCCATTAGACTTCAGACGGTAGCGCTTCGCCAGCAGGGGCAGGATGCAGACCTTCATTAGCGAACTGACAGCACGGATCGGCCGGCAACTGAATGCCTCGGAAGCGCGTCGCAGCGCCATGGTGTGCTGGATTGCCGCGCCAGTTTTTGGCTTGCTCGGCCTGTGGGCGCTGGCCAGCCATTTTCTGGCGCCAGAGCAGGATGTGTTTCGGCAGGAAATGATGCTGCCAGTAACCGGCTATGCCTTTGCCTGCATCGCGCTCTGGCTTGGCCTCGGACTGTGGGGCCTGCGACTGGACCAGCGCCAGACCCATTCCCCGGTCTACACCACCGTGACCCTGTGGGCCTACGCAGTGACTTCAGTCAGCGCCTGCTATCTGATCGGCACCCTCAATGTGGTCACCGGCCTCGTCATGATGGGGGCGCCAATGCTGGGCCTGATCCTGTTCACGATTCGGCAGGTACTGATTGTTTTTGTTGCCGGTCTGCTGATGATGCTGACGCTGAGTCTGCTGTCAGCACTACAAATCATTCCCTATGCGCCGATCCTGAAACCGGAACAGGCGGCCAGCGCCCACCTGAGCTTGTACTGGACGTTGTGTCTGATGCTGGCGAGCGGCTTCTACGTGATCTACCAGACCATCATCATGAGCGCCATGGTTCATGCCTGGCACAGCCGCGAACAGGATATCCGCACCCTGTCGCAGACCGATGCACTCACCGGTGTCGCCAACCGTCGTCGTATTCTTGAGTTGCTGGACGAAGTGCTGGACAGCAACCGTGACACCGATAACCCGGTGTCGGTGTTGATGGTGGACATTGATCACTTCAAACGCATCAACGATGACCATGGTCATCTGGTCGGTGATCGCGCCCTGACTGCCGCTGCTGCTGCCCTGCGCGACTGCCTGCGGCAGGGCGATATGATCGGTCGTTATGGTGGCGAGGAATTCCTGATCGTATTGCCCGGCGCCCGGGTCGCCCATGCACTGGATATTGCCGAGCGCTGCCGGCACGCTATCGGCGCGCTGGTGATCGATACCAACGGCTCTTCTTTGCCACTGACCGCCAGTGTTGGCCTCGCCTGCCGGGCCCGGAGCGATATCCAGAACAGTGACCACGTCATTCATCTTGCTGATGAAGCCATGTATGAGGCAAAAAAGAATGGTCGCAACCGCGTTGTTGCAGCCTGACTCTCAGGTCCTTTCCACTCAGCGCTGCCGTGACAGCCAGCGCGCCACCTGATCCACCACTGCTGCCGGTGTTCGCACCCAGCGAAAATGATCCGCCTTGTCGCCCAGTTCAGCCGCACTGATCACCACCTTGTCGACCCGCGCAGCATGGAATTTATCCGACACCGCAGCCATCGCTGCTTCCGGGGCAAACGGGTCGTCAGCCAAGCGGATTGAAAGTACCGGCCCGCGGTAGCGACCGATAGCTGCATCGAAATTCTCGTTCATTCCACGGGCCTGATAGACATTGGTTTTTGCCAGCGCCAGCCAGTCCGCCATCAGGGTGCGCGCCTCACGGCCGCCGAAACCGATCCGGTCTCCCGGGTAATAACCAAGCAGCAAGTTGAACAGCGGGATCAGCCAACACAGCAACGTCAGCTGGCGCCGGGTGCGGCCGGAAAACGCCTCAACCCAGGGACTGCCACAAGCGGTGATGATGACGCCGTCGATCCTGTCGGGGAAACGGCCGGCAGTAATCGCCGCATAATGCCCTCCCAGACTATGGCCCATCAGATAGCAGCGAGCCGGCGGAGTCTGTTGCCGCAGATACTCCAGCACCGCAGGAATATCCTGCTGCAGTGCTTCGCGGAAACCGAAATCGGTACTCCGTGAAGGCCGCAGGGCGCTGGCACCGTGGCCGCGCTGCTCGACCAGCGCAACGTTAATCCCGGCCTGCTGCAGGGCCACCGCCAGAAGCTGGTAAAACTTCGCACCGACACCCAGCGCCGCCATCAACACGACGGTGGCATCGGAGTGACTGGCGGGATACCAACTGACCGGCACCTGATAGCCATTACTACTGCTGATCCGCCAGGATTCCATCAACCTATTCCTGTAGACGTGGTTTCAACGGGATTCTAGGATGCAGGAAAGACCGGACAACAGAAACCCGGAGACTCCATGAATCTGCATGAACGCACCAGCCACTTCCGCCGGCAGTACCGCGACGGGATCAGTCGTTACTATTCCGGGATTGGCCATCTGTTGTTCGTGTTCGGCTTCGGCGGTGTGCTGATGTTGTACAGCTTTACCCGCGTCAACACCTTGTCGACCGCGGTGATTGGCGCCGTCATCTTCGCCCTGTTGCTCGGTAATGTCGGAGAGTATGTCGCACACAAGTCACTGGGCCACAAGAAGCGTCGTTTCGCCGGCCTGTTCTATTCACGCCACAGCGGTGACCACCATACGTTCTTTACCCACCAGGACTACACCATCAACAACCTGCGCGATCTGCGCGTGGTGCTGTTTCCGGCATTTCTGCTGGTAGCTGTTACCCTGCTGATTGCCGCGCCACTGGGGCTGGCAACGGATTATCTGCTCGGAAGCGATGCCGGCTGGGCAATGGCAGGAGGAGTTTTACTGGCCTATCTGTTCTACGAGTTCATTCATCTGTGCGACCACTTGCCAGATGACAACCCGGTGACGCGCTGGCCGCTGGTGAAACAGATGCGAGCCCATCATCGTCACCATCACCATCCAGACGGCAAGGACAGCAACTTCAACGTTACCCTGCCGCTGAGCGACTGGCTGCTGGGCAGCAAAGCCAACAGTCAGAGCTGACAATTACTGAACGCTGCGGCTCTGTGACACCGCATCAACCCGATAGGCCGCGGTCCGCTCTCGCTCGTAATTCCTCGCAGCGACCGCAATAGAGCCAGGATCACCGGTCTCCAGCCAACGCCGGACCCGACCGGCATCGCCAATCGGCGTACGAGTGCCGAGTGAGTCCAGCAGCACCAGAATGGTGGGCTCGCCGTTGATCTCGGAGACCATCACCAGACAACGCCCGGCCTCGGACAGGTAACCGGTTTTGCTCAAGCTGACATCCCAACGGCTGCTCCGCACCAGCGGATTGGTGTTGCCATATTGCAGCGAATAACGCGGTTTGCGAAACGTCACCTGATGCACGGTGGAGGTAGTAACCTGACGAATGCTGTCGTACTGATAGGCGGCACGCACCATCTTGACCAGATCGGCAGCCGTCGAGCGATTGTTCGGAGACAATCCGGCCGGATCGAAGAACACCGAATCATCCATTCCCAGCGACTTGGCCTTGCTGTTCATCGCCGCCACAAACGCCTTCAATCCACCGGGGAAATGGCGTGCCAGCACATCACAGGCAATGTTCTCGGAAGACATCAGAGCGATGTGAAGCAAGTCGCCGCGACGGGCCTGCGAACCGTTGCGCATTCTGGTCCAGGCAGTTTTGCCAATTTTCTGTTCACGCGGTCGCACAGTCAGGTATTCGTCCAGATCAAGGCCTGCGTCCAGCACCACCATTGCGGTCATCAGTTTGGTGATCGAGGCAATCGGTACCTGTCGGTCAGCATGTTTGGCGACCTGGAGCTGCTCGCCGTCAAGGCTGGCCACGGCGGCGTATACCGACGCCAGCTGCACCGCAGACGATTGCCCGGCATGGGCATGTACCAGCATCACTGAGGCGGCCAGCCAGACGGCCAGTCGTCGAATCATCATGTTCATACTTCCTGTTCGGCGCCGGCCCCGGGACCGCCGCAATGGATTATAAGGCGGATGGTACCCTGCCAGCGCGCTGTCGACAAAACCCCTGCATCAGTGGCATGACCGGCGTCACACCCGGTATCCTTTGCAACCCTGCACATTAGCCCCCAGCGGAGACCGCCATGCGCGACAGCCTGACTCTGATTCGACCGGATGACTGGCATCTGCATTTTCGCGATGGCGCCCAGCTGCAAGGCACCGTGCCAGCCACCGCCCGGGTGTTCCGCCGGGCCATCGTCATGCCGAACCTGAATCCTCCGGTAACCAACGCCGACCGCGCCCGCAGCTACCGGGAACGTATTCTCGCTGCGGCACCGGCCGGATCGAATTTCGAGCCGCTGATGGTGATCTACCTGACCGATGCCACCACCCCGTCAGACATTGCCGAGGCCGCCGCCAGTGGCTTTGTTTATGCCGCGAAGCTCTACCCGGCCGGCGCCACCACCAATTCCGACAGCGGCGTACGCGACCCGTCAGCGATTTATCCGCTTTACGAGGCGTTGGAAAAGCATGACCTGCCGCTGCTGTTGCATGGCGAGGTAACTGAGTCAGAGATTGATATCTTCGATCGGGAGAAGGTTTTTATTGACCGCTACCTTGCCGATATTCGTGCGAGGTTTCCCGCATTGCGGATTGTGTTCGAGCACGTCACCACCGCGGATGGAGTGCAGTTTGTTCAGGCCCACGACAGGCTGACTGCCGCCACTGTCACACCGCAGCACCTGATGATGAATCGCAATGACCTGCTTGCCGGCGGCATCCGCCCGCACAATTATTGCCTGCCGGTGCTGAAGCGACGCGAGCATCAATTAGCCATTCAGAAGGCAGTGCTGTCCGGCGATTCACGCTTTTTCCTTGGTACGGATTCGGCACCCCA
>JBFHPX010000087.1:0-8995 GCA_041592575.1 Alcanivoracaceae bacterium | reverse complement strand
TCGCGGAAATGGCCGGGCAGGCGCAGACGAAGGAAAAACTCCAGATCGCCGTGGATGCCGCGCGTCAGCGGGGGGATGCGATGGACCACGCCCTGCTCTACGGCCCGCCGGGGCTGGGCAAGACCACCCTGGCGCATATTATTGCCAGAGAGATGGGGTCGGAGCTGAAAAGCACCTCAGGTCCTGTGCTGGAAAAGGCCGGGGATCTGGCTGCGATTCTGACCAACCTTGAGCGCGGCGACGTTTTGTTTGTTGACGAAATCCATCGCCTGTCGCCTGTGGTGGAGGAAATTCTCTATCCGGCCATGGAGGACTACCAGCTCGATATCATGATCGGCGAGGGGCCTGCGGCCCGCTCCATCAAAATCGAGTTGCCACCTTTTACTCTGGTCGGAGCGACTACCCGGGCCGGGTTGCTGACCAGCCCGCTGCGTGACCGTTTCGGCATTGTCCAGCGGCTGGAGTTTTATTCCACAGAAGACCTCACCGGTATCGTCAAACGTGCCTGCGAGATTTTTTCCCTGTCGGTGGAGGATGATGGTGCCGCCGAGATCGCTCGTCGCGCCCGCGGCACACCGCGCATTGCCAATCGCCTGCTGCGCCGGGTGCGCGATTATGCCGAGGTGCGTGGCGACGGCCGCATCAGTGGCGCCATTGCCTGTGCCGCGCTGGACATGCTGGAAGTGGATGCCTGCGGGCTGGA
Source organism: Alcanivoracaceae bacterium (assembly GCA_041592575.1). GTDB lineage: Bacteria > Pseudomonadota > Gammaproteobacteria > Pseudomonadales > Alcanivoracaceae > PGZG01. The sequence goes on along the minus strand of JBFHPX010000087.1, from coordinate 8,292 downwards.
TGGCAATGACCGCCGCCTGTTGCTGACCATGATGGAAAAATTCGATGGCGGTCCGGTCGGGTTGGAGTCTCTGGGGGCCGCCCTGAACGAGGATGCCGGCACCCTGGAGGAGGTGGTTGAACCCTATCTGATCCAGCAGGGCTTTATTCAACGCACCCCCCGCGGGCGCCTGGTAACCAATAATGCCTGGCGCCATTTCGGCCTGAAGCCGCCCCGGACCAGCACCTCCGGAGACCTGTTCGAGAAATGACCGTGCCAGCGTTCCATCTGCCGATCAGGGTCTACATCGAGGACACCGATGCCGGCGGCATCGTCTACTACGTCAATTACCTGAAGTTCATGGAGCGTGCCCGTACCGAGTGGCTGCGAACGCTTGGCTATCAGCACTATGCGCTGGCCGGGGATAATTTTCTGTTCGTGGTGCACTCCTGTTCGGTCCGCTATCATCGCCCGGCACGAATTGATGATCAGCTTCAGGTGACCGCCGGGTTGCGCCGTCTGGGCAGGGCAACACTGGATTTTGTTCAGCAGGTCTGGCGCGCTGATGAACTTCTTTGCGAAGCCGAGGTCCGTGTGGCCTGTGTTTCTGTCGACGGGGTCCGGCCGAGGGCGATGCCGGAAGCGCTTCATCTCAGTATCAAGAACACTCTCTGAACTTAAATAGGAGCCGCTCGATGGTCGAGCAAGACAGCATGTCAATTCTTAACCTGATCGGTAATGCCGGTCCGGTGGTACAGCTGGTGATGGCGGCGTTGATGCTGGCCTCGGTGGTGTCCTGGGTAATGATCGTGGTGCGCTTTCGGGTGCTGAGCCGGGCAGGCAAGGCTGGCGCCGCTTTCGAGGAGCGCTTCTGGTCCGGAGAGGACCTGTCGACTCTATACAATCGGGTCCGCAAGGCGCCGGATGAGGATGCTGGTCAGGAAACCATTTTCCGTGCCGGCTTTGAGGAGTATGTCCGTCTTACCAAAACCTCCCGCGATGCTGACGCGGTCATGGAGGGGGCGCAGCGGGCCATGCGGGTGGCTTTGCAAAGGGAGCAGGCGCGCCTGAATAAAAGCCTGCCTTTTCTCGCCACCGTCGGTTCCACCAGCCCCTATATCGGTCTGTTCGGTACTGTCTGGGGCATCATGAATTCATTCCGGGCGCTCGCCCATGTGTCCCAGGCAACGTTGGCGGTAGTTGCTCCCGGCATTGCCGAAGCGCTGATTGCTACTGCCATGGGCCTGTTTGCTGCTATTCCTGCGGTGGTGGCTTATAACCGCTACGCCTCGCTCACGGATGAGCTGGTGGGTGAGTGCGAGATGTTCGCCGAAGAGTTCTCCTCGCTGCTGCACCGTCAGGCGCACAACGGGGAGCGTCAGTAATGGCTTCCATGAAGGTTCGTTCGCCGCGCAAGCTGGTGGCCGACATCAATGTGGTGCCTTATATCGACGTCATGCTGGTGCTGTTGGTGGTGTTCATGATTACCGCGCCGATGATGACTCAGGGCATCAATGTGGACCTGCCACGGACCAATAGTGCACCACTGGACAGCAAGGACCAGGAACCGGTGATTGTCTCGATCAAGAAAGACGGAAGCTATTTTATTAATGTCGGTGGCGACACCCAGAAGTCGGCGAGTCTGGATACCGTCAAGGGACACGCATTGCGGATTCACCGCAATAAGCCCGAGACCCTGTTCCTGCTGGAAGGTGATGCCGAGGTTGCTTATGGCAAGGTGGTGGCGCTTATGTCGGCACTGCAGGGCGCCGGCATTCAGAAAATCGGGCTGGTGACGGAGCCTCCGGAAAAGTGATCGGACGTGATCTGGGGCCGGCGCTGGCGATCGCCATTGCACTTCACCTGCTGATAGTCGGTGCGGTGACTTTTACCTGGTCGTCTGAGCCCGTTCTGAAAACAGTTCGCCCGCTGCCACCTCATGTGCAGGCGGTTGTCATCGAAAAGCCGGCGCCGAAACCGACTCCCCAGGCAGTCGTCAAGCCAGATGAAAAACCGAAGCCGGCGCCCAAGCCCAAACCGGCACCGAAACCGGTTGCGAAGCCGGAACCAAAACCGGTGCCGAAGCCGGCGCCCAAGCCTGAGGCCAAGCCGGTGCCGAAGCCGAAGCCGGTTGCGAAACCGGCACCGAAGCCAGAACCCAAGCCGGCACCCAAGCCTGAGCCGAAACCGGCAGCGAAGCCGGAACCGTCGTTTACTGCGCCGGAGCTGGATGAGTTGATGGCCTCGGAAGACAGAGAGCTGGAATCCTCGGCGCAGCAGCAACGCGAGCAGGCCGCCCGTGAGGTCAGTGAAACGGAAAGCTACATCAGTGCCATAACTGCGGCATTGAGCCAGCGCTGGATTATTCCGGCAACCGCGCGACAGAAAGATGCGTTATCAGCACATGTTCGTATTCGATTGCTTCCGGGCGGCGAGGTGCTTGATGTAAAGCTGGTGAAATCCAGTGGCGACCGCGCTTTTGATGACTCAACGGTCAATGCGGTGAAAAGCGCCGGCCGCTTGCCGGTGCCGTCCGGAGAGCTGTTCAATAAGCACTTTCGCGACATCACCATTAATTTCCACCCACAGATGGCGGGCCAATGATCAGATTGCTATTGCTTGTTTTGGTTTTCCAGTCGGCAGCTGCTCAGGCGCAGCTGATGATTCAGGTGACGGAAGGCCGTGTTGATGCCGTGCCCATTGCGGTGGTGCCGTTTGCCAGTGGCGGTGCTGTATTGCCCGAGCAGGTCGATGCGGTGATTGCGGCGAATTTGCACCGCAGCGGCCAGTTCCGACCGCTGCCGGCCTCGGAAATGCTCAGTCGTCCCAGTCGTGCGGAGGAGATCAGCTACCGGGATTTTCGCGTGCTCGGCAGTGAGTTCCTGGTGATCGGCAGGGTCGAGCCCTTGCCCGCCGGCGAGTTCCGGGTCAGCTACGAGTTGCATGATGTGACCAGAGGGGTGCGGCTGATCGGTGAGGTATACCAGCCAACCGCGGCCCAGCTTCGTGATGTCGCGCATGTCATTTCCGACCGGATCTACGAACAGCTCACTGGTGTGCGCGGCGCTTTCTCCACCCGGATTCTGTATGTGACGCACAGTCGTGGTGCGGATTATCCGTTTCAGCTCCAGTACGCGGATGCCGATGGTGCCAGAGCAAGAACGGTGCTGCGCAGCCGAGAGCCGATCATGAGCCCATCCTGGTCGCCGGATGGCAAACGCATTGCCTATGTCTCGTTCGAGGCCAACGGTATGCCCGGGATCTATATTCACGAGCTGTCGACCATGCAGCGCCAGCTGGTCAGCAGCTTTGCCGGTATCAATGGTGCGCCTTCCTGGTCTCCGGACGGGCGCCGGCTGGCCCTGACGCTGTCGCGGGATGGCAATCCGGAGATTTACCTGCTTGATATCGGCAGTCGTCAGTTGACCAGAATGACCAATCATTATGCGATTGATACGGAACCAAAGTGGCTGCCGGATGGTCAATCACTGGTGTTTACCTCAAATCGGGGGGGCGGCCCACAGATCTACCGCCTGGACCTGCGGGACAGCTCTGTTCGCAGGGTAAGCTTTGAGGGGGACTATAACTCCAACCCGACGGTGACGCCGGATGGCCGCTATCTGGCCTACATCCATCGACGGAGAGGGGAGTTCCATGTTGCAGTGCAGGATTTACAGCGTCACACCTTTAATATTGTGACGAATACCGTGCAAGACGAATCGCCCAGTGTTGCGCCGAATGGAAGTATGATAATTTACGCGACGAAACACGGGGGCGCGGGCGTTTTGCAGGCCGTGTCCATCGATGGCAGGATCAAGGTGCACCTGCCATCGAAGGAAGGGGAAGTCAGGGAGCCAGCCTGGTCTCCATTCTTCCAATGATGTAACCCGGGCAGTGTTGCCCACTTACGCTACTTAACAGGAGTCACCAGATGAGTGCCTTTGCTTCCAAATCGCTGTTCGCCGTACTGCTTGCATCCACCCTTGTAGCTTGCTCCAGCAAGCCGACCGACGACCAGAGCGGCGATCTGCAGCCGGGTGGTCAGACTGACTCCCAGACTCAGGTTGCACCGGTTCAGGAGTCTCAACAGAGCGCTATTTCTCTGACCGCTGAAAACTTCCATAACCATCCTTCCAACTACGATGGCACCACCAACAGCCGCGTTATCTACTTCGCTTTTGATAATGCTTCTGTACCGGCTGCTGCTTTCGAGACCCTGCGTGCTCACGCTGTCTACCTCAAGGGCAACAGCAACGCCAAGGTTCGTCTGGAAGGTCATGCCGATGAGCGCGGTACCCGCGAGTACAACGTTGCACTGTCCGAGCGTCGTGCGCAGTCGGTTGAGAAGTTCCTGCGTGTTCAGGGTGTTGCAGCGTCGCAGATTGAAATGGTCAGCTACGGCGAAGAGAAGCCGGCGGCCTATGGCAGCGACGAAATGTCCTGGGCCAAGAACCGCCGCGTCGAGCTGAACTACGTTTCTGGCCGTCCGTAACAGGTTGGTAAGGATGAATAAACGCCTGATTTACGGCGTTATTCTGAGCGGGCTGATGGTTCCTGCGTTCGCGCAGGGCCTCGGCCCGCTGTCCGTTGAGGACCGGGTGCAGGGCAGCCGTTCCGGCGCTGCTGCCAGCGACGAGGCCCTGATGATGCTGATGCAGCAGCTGCAGCAGTATGAGCAGGAGATCGCGGCGCTGCGTGGCCAGTATGAAGAGCTCCGCTTCGAAATCCAGAATATGAAGCAGGCCGAGCGCGAGCGCTATCTGGATCTCGACTCTCGCCTGAATGCTTTGTCGTCTTCACCTGCTGGCCAAGTGCAAGCAGAGGCAACAGGGGCAGCACCGACTTCTGCGTCGGCGGCGAATCCGGAGGATGAACGAGCAGCGTATATGGCGGCTCGGGACCTGCTTTACGCGAGCAAGTTTGAAGATGCCCGCAAGGCATTCGAAAAGTACCTGGCGGCGTATCCGCAGGGGCAGTTCCGTGATTTTTCCCATTTCTGGCTGGGCGAAGCCTGGCGTAGCATCCAGAAGCCTGATCGGGCCAAGGCCATGGAGCAGTTCCGCATAGTGATAGAGCGTTTCCCCGACAGCAGTCGGGTTCCCTCGGCTATGTATCGCCTTGCGGTGCTGGAAGCCGAGTCTGGCAAGCCTGCAGAAGCAAGGGTCACACTCAACCGCGTTATTCAACAGTTCCCCACATCGTCGGAGGCGGGCTACGCCAGGACGATGCTCGAACAGCTCAAGTAACTTCCTGTCGGCTCCTCTCGGGGCCTTCCGAGGCGGCCGTGGACCTTCGCATCACCGAGATATTTCACTCCCTTCAGGGCGAGGCGCGTAGCGTCGGCAGGCCGACGGTGTTCGTCCGGCTGACCGGCTGCCCGCAGCGCTGTGTCTGGTGTGATACGGAATACGCCTTTCATGGTGGCGAGAAGCGCGCTTTGCAGCAGGTGCTTGATGAGGTGGCCCAGTACCGGGCCGGCTTTGTCACGGTTACCGGTGGCGAGCCGCTGGCTCAGCCGGGGGTGCATCCGCTGCTGACACAGCTTTGTGATATCGGCTACGAAGTCAGTCTGGAGACCGGTGGGGCGCTGGACATCAGCGCGGTCGACAGTCGGGTCAGTATCGTCATGGATTTAAAGGCGCCCGGCTCTGGTGAGGTACATAACAACCGGCTCGAGAACCTGCCCTTGCTGGCGAAAAAGGATCAGGTCAAGTTTGTGCTGGCCGACCGGCGCGATTATGACTGGGCCAGAATGCAGCTGGACCAGTATGGACTTGCCCAGCGGGTGGGTGAGGTACTGTTCTCACCGGTTTTTGATCAGTTGGCGCCGGCAGATCTGGCCGGCTGGATTCTGGCTGATCGGTTGCCGGTGCGTTTCCAGTTGCAGCTGCACAAGCTGCTCTGGCAGGACTCAAGGGGGAGATGATGGGCAGGGCAGTGGTGCTGTTGTCCGGAGGGCTGGATTCTTCCACCTGTCTGGCGTTGGCGCGGGCCAGGGGCCTGGAATGTCATACCGTGGCGTTTGACTACGGCCAGCGCCATCGGGCCGAGTTGCTGGCCGCGGAGCGGGTTGCTGAGGCGTTGGGAGCGAGCAGCCACAGGGTTATTCAGCTGGGCCTGGGCAGTATTGGCGGATCGGCCCTCACCGATGCTGCCATTGCTGTGCCCGAGCACGGTGGTGAGGGGATTCCGGTGACCTATGTCCCGGCTCGCAACACGGTATTCCTGGCGCTGGCGCTGGGTTTGGCGGAAGTGCTGGACGCGGCTGAGATTCATATCGGGGTTAACGCCGTCGATTACTCCGGCTACCCGGATTGCCGGCCCGAGTTTATTGAGGCGTTCCAGAGGCTGGCGGAGGTGGCCACCAAAGCTGGTGTCGAGGGGCATGGGCCGCAGGTGGTGGCGCCCCTGTTGATGCTCGCCAAGGCAGACATTATTCGTGCAGGCACCGCGGCGGGGCTGGATTACCGGCTGACGGTGTCCTGCTATCAGGCCAGTGAGCTGGGCGAGGCCTGTGGCCGATGTGACAGCTGTCGCTTGCGTAGTGAGGGCTTTGCTGCCGCTGGTGTGGCAGACCCGACACGTTATCTCGGGGCCTGATCGTTGTTTTCCGGATATGACAAAAAAATGCGATTTTCCCTTGTCGCCCGCGCAAAAATCAGTATCATTTGCGCCTCTTTCAAGGGGTCGTTAGCTCAGCGGTAGAGCAGTTGGCTTTTAACCAATTGGTCGATGGTTCGAATCCATCACGACCCACCATGATCAAGCGCAAAAAGCCCCGCAGAAGAGATCTGTGGGGCTTTTTGTTTTGTGCGCTGTCAGGCACCAGGAGAAACACTATGGTCATCGTCTTGTCGATTGTTGCCTTGTACGTGGGCTGCATCCTGTTCATCAGGATGCGTAACCGGGTCAACTTCCCGCTCGGCCGCCAGCTTACCGATTTCTCCACCTTTATGGTGCCGTTCAATATTCCGGCATACCTGATGTCGAAGGTGCCGAACAGGGCGCAGCTACCGAAAGAGCTGTTTCCGGAGACCCGCATTCTTGAGGATAACTGGGAAGTGATTCGTGACGAGGCTCTGCAGCTCTATGGGCAGGGGCATATCTCGGTTAAGGATGATCTGCCAGCCAGCAGTTTCTACAAGGATAATCGCTGGAAAAGTTTCTATCTGAAAATTTATGAAAATGAAATTCCGTCAGCCTATGAGCTGGCGCCGAGAACTCGCGCCCTGATTGATCAGGTGCCGGGAATGAATATCGCCCTGTTTGCGGTACTGATGCCGGGCAAGCGACTTAATATTCATCATGATCCGTTTGCCTACACGCTTCGTTATTCGCTCGGCTTGTCGACCCCGAACTCGGCGAAATGCGGCTTGATGATCAATGGTGATCACTACGTCTGGCGTGATGGCGACAGCATCATTTTTGATGAGACCTATCTGCATTCGGCTTATAACGACACCGATATGCCGCGGATTATCCTGATGACCGATATTGACCGGCCGATGCGGCCGAAACTGGTCCAGCGGCTTTATTACTATTTTGGTCGTTTCTTCAACCGACTGTTTGCCATTGATAATGTGGATAGCCGTTACACTGGTATTGGCAACCGTCTTGGCAAGGGGGTGTTGGCCTACAAAAATGCGCTTAAGAAAATAAAGCGCTGGAACAAGCCGGTGTATGTGGCCGGCAAGTGGCTGGTCATTCTCGGTTTGCTTGCGTTGATCGTTCGCGCTATTGCCTGATCTGTCAGCATGCCGGGAAAGCGTCTTTCCCGGCATGCCGTCGTCTCAGAACCGGTAGACCGCCCCGGCGGATATCGCGTCCGGATCGTCACCGTTACCTGTGGTCAGTGCGTCACCCCGACCCTGAGTCCAGGGGTCGCGATTAATATTGTCGCCATTGGTCATTTGCCCGTAGCTCAGATAGAGCATCAGCGGCTTGGCCAGCGTGTAATCCACCCCCACTGCGAAAAGCTCGGCATCGTTGGCCACGCCATCCACATCCAGTTGATAGAAATGGGTTTTCAGCGCCAGCTTGTCGGTGACGGCATGATGGAATCCGGCGCCCCAGGCATCGGCGCGCGGGTTACGGGCCTGCTGATAGATGCCGATCAGGCGGGTGGCACCTAATTGCCATGACAGTGCGGCGCGCACGGCTTCGCGCTCATCGGTGGGGAGTGCTCCCTTGGCGGAATCCTCATGGGCAACAGCCAGCCACAGATCCTTGTAACGCCACTCCAGTGAGGCGCTCCAGGAGGCTTGATCCGAACTGGTGGCGGTGCCGTTGTCCTGGTTGGTTGAGTATTGCAGG
>JBFHPX010000086.1:0-9052 GCA_041592575.1 Alcanivoracaceae bacterium | reverse complement strand
GCCGGTCTGCCGGTGGCGGACATGTATCCGAACCTGCGCGGGCATCTGGATCTGCTCTTCACCGCCCCCGATCCGGCGGCGCTGGCGGCCTGCGATCTGGTGTTCTTTGCCACCCCCAACGGTACGGCGATGCAGAGTACGCCGGAGCTGCTCAAGGCCGGTGTGCGGGTGATCGATCTGGCCGCGGATTTCCGCCTGCGCGACCCGGCCGTCTGGGAAAAATGGTACGGCATGCCGCATGCATGCACCGATGTGCTGGCCGAGGCCGTCTACGGCCTGCCCGAGGTGAATCGCGAGCAGATCCGCGGCGCGCGTGTGGTGGCCAATCCGGGCTGTTATCCGACCGCGGTGCAACTGGGCTTTTTGCCGCTGATCGAGGCGGGGCTGGTGGATACGGCGAGCTTGATCGCCGATGCCAAATCCGGCGTCAGCGGCGCCGGGCGCAAGGCCAGTGTCGGTACGCTGCTGTGCGAGGCCAGCGAGAACTTCAAGGCCTATGCGGTGCCCGGACACCGGCATCTGCCGGAAATCAGCCAGGGCCTGGCGCAGGCTGCCGGAGCGCCGGTGGGGCTGACTTTCGTGCCGCATCTGACACCGATGATCCGCGGCATCCACGCGACGCTGTATGCGCGTCTGACGCAGTCGGTGGATGATCTGCAAAGCCTGTTCGAGCGGCGCTATGCCGGCGAACCCTTCGTCGATGTGCTACCGGCCGGCAGCCACCCGGAGACCCGCAGCGTGCGTGGCGCCAATCACTGCCGGATCGCGGTGCACCGGCCGCAAGGCGGTGATACCGTGGTGATCCTGTCGGTGATCGATAATCTGGTCAAAGGCGCGGCCGGGCAGGCCATCCACAACATGAACCTGATGTTCGGCCTGGATGAATCCCGGGGCCTGAGCGGGGTTGCGCTGCTGCCGTAAGTCCGAATAAATGGGCGCAATTCTTGACTAGTTTGGTCAACAAACCGATAATGACCACCAATAAATCCAGCCGTATTTTTGTGGAGAAGTGACATGACAGAGACTGCAAGCAGCGTAGAGATGGAAAGCCCCCTGGTGTTCACCGAGGCAGCGGCCCTGAAGGTCAAGGGCTTGATCGAAGAGGAAGCCAATCCCAATCTGAAGCTGCGCGTGTTCGTGTCGGGCGGTGGCTGCTCCGGTTTCCAGTACGGTTTCACCTTCGACGAAGCGATCAATGATGGCGATACCGCGGTCGAACAATGCGGCGTGACGCTGCTGGTTGATCCGATGAGCTTCCAGTATCTGGTCGGCGCCGAGATCGACTACAAGGAAGATCTGGAAGGCGCACAGTTCGTGATCCGCAATCCGAATGCGACCACCACCTGCGGCTGCGGTTCCTCGTTCTCCGCCAGTTGAGCCCCGCACTCGGCATGTAAGAAAAAAGGGACGCCTCGGCGTCCCTTTTGCATTTCTCCGGCTTGCTGTGTCCGAGCCCCAGGGCATTTGTTATGCTTACACGCCTGTTCTGCGCGATACGATGCAGTCAACCCGTGGCTATCGTCTCTTGCCCTGAGGAATAACAATGAACGAATACCTGCCCGGCCTGGAAGGCGTTCCGGCGACCAAATCCAATATCTCGGACCTCGATGGCAAGAAAGGGGTGCTCACCTACCGCGGTTACCGTATCCGCGATCTGGCCGAACACAGCACCTTCGAGGAAGTATCGCTGCTGCTGCTGGATGGCAAACTGCCGACCGCCGAGGCTCTGGAGGAGTTCGACCGGCAGATCCGCAGCAACCGTCCGGTGAAATACAACATCCGCGAAATCATGAAATACCTGCCGGCCACCGGGCATCCGATGGAAATGCTGCAGGCGTCGGTGGCCTGCCTGGCGATGTTCTACCCGGGCGAGGACTGTCTGACCGGCGGCGACGAATGCCGCGATCTGAATTATGTGCACAATATGTCGGTGAAGATCTTGGCGCGCATGGCGACGCTGGTGACGATGTGGCAGCACATCCGCACCGGCTACGATCCCATTCCGCCGCGCCGCGATCTGTCCTATGCGGCCAATCTGCTGTACATGTTCAACGGCGAGGAACCCGATCCGCTGCTGGCGCGCATTATGGATGCCTGTCTGATCCTGCATGCCGAGCACACCATCAATGCCTCGACCTTCGCCGCGCTGGTGGCCGGTTCGACGCTGTCGAGCCCGTATCTGGTGATTGCCGCGGCTGTCGGCACCCTGTCCGGTCCCTTGCATGGTGGCGCGAACCAGAAGGTCATCGAAATGCTGGAGGCGATCGGCTCGCCGGCCAACGTCAAACCCTGGCTGGATAAGCAACTCGCCAACAAGGCCAAGATCTGGGGCATGGGGCACCGCGAATACAAGGTCAAAGACCCGCGCGCGACGATTCTGCAGAAACTCATGATGGATCTGATGCAGCATCGCGGTGGCCAGATGTCGCCGATCTTCGAGACGGCGCTGGCGCTGGAGGCGGCTTGCGAGGAGCGTCTGGCGGCCAAGGGCGTTTGGGCCAACGTCGATTTCTATTCCGGTATTCTGTATTCCGAAATGGGCATCCCGGCCGACCAGTTCACCTCGATCTTCGCCATTGCCCGTTGTGCGGGTTGGCTGGCCCATTGGCGCGAGCAACTCAAGGACAATCGCATCTTCCGTCCGACACAAATGTATACCGGCGAGAAAGAGCGTGATTACGTGCCGATCGCAGAGCGCGGTTGACCGACCCTGTTCCCTGTCGGCCGCTACGCGGATTGTCCCGACAACTAGCCTGCGGACCTCGTAACTGACGGTATGAAACAATTCCGCCCCGCGCTGTTTGTTACCGGCATATTTCTGATGGGTATCGGCCTCATCATGTGGGTGCCGATGCTCTATATGCTGTTCCTGCGCGAGCCCGACTGGCAGGCATTCATGCTGTCCAGCCTGATCACCCTGGGTACCGGCATGGGCATGGCATTGCTCAATCGTCAGCAGGAAGGTTTCATGCTGGTGCCGCGGCAGGTGTTCGTGCTGACCTCATTGACCTGGGTGTCGGCTTGCGTGTTCGCGGCATTGCCGTTGTTGATGATCCATCACGGCAGCTATACCGAAGCATTCTTTGAGACTGTTTCCGGGTTGACGACGACCGGCGCTACCGTGCTGACGGGGCTGGATCAGGCCTCGCGGGGCGTGTTGTTATGGCGCTCACTGCTGCAGTGGATCGGCGGAATCGGCTTTGTCGCGATGGGCGTGCTGGTGCTGCCCTTCCTGCGCGTCGGCGGCATGCGGCTGTTTCATTCCGAATCCTCCGATCGTTCCGAGAAAGTGCTGCCGCGATTCGAGTCTGTCGCCAAGCTGATCCTGCTCTGTTATGTCATTCTCACTGTCGCCAATGCACTGGCCTATTATGCGGCTGGCATGTCCATGTTCGATGCAATCAACCACGCCATGACCACGGTGGCGACCGCAGGTTTCTCCACGCACGATGCCTCGCTCGGTCATTTCAACAGTCTGATCATTCTGTGGATCGCGGTGGTGTTCATGGTCCTGGGTTCGTTGCCGTTCGCGCTGTATATCTTCGCGCTGCGCGGCAATCTGCGGCCGCTGTGGGCCGATAGCCAGGTGCGCGGACTCGTAGGCCTGGTGTTGTTCTTCGGCGTGATGCTGACCGTCTACAACATTCTCGCCAATCAGCGTGAACCGGTCGAGGCGTTGACCGCAAGCTTCTTCAATGCCGTCTCCATCATGACCACCACAGGATTCGCCTCGGAGAACTACAGTGCCTGGGGCGAGCTGTCCGTGATGGTGTTTTTCTATCTGGCCTTCATCGGCGGCTGTTCGGGGTCGACCACCGGCGGCTTGAAGATCTTCCGTTTCCAGGTTGCTTACACCTTGTTGCGGCGGCAGCTGGATCGCCTGGTACATCCGCGCGCGGTATTCAGCGAGCGCTATAACAACCGTGAGATCAGCGAAGACATCATCCGCGCGCTGATCAGTTTTTCGTTCTTCTTCGCCCTGACTATCGGGTTGCTGGCATTCGGGCTTTCGGCCGTCGGACTGGATTTCATGACCAGCCTCACCGGCGCGGTGTCGGCCGTGTGCAATGTCGGCCCGGGGCTGGGGCCGGTGATCGGTCCGGATGGGAATTATTCAACGCTGCCGGATCTGGCCAAATGGATGCTGTGCGCCGGCATGTTGCTCGGGCGTCTGGAAATCATGACCGTGCTGGTGGTGCTGACACCGACCTTCTGGCGCAGCTGATGCTGCGCGGGCGGGTCAGCCGGCCGGGTAGATCCCACCGAGGATGACGCGGTGGCGGGCGCCGGTGACGTCAGGAAGATTGCTGGTCCGTGCCGCCAGGGTTTCCCGTGCCATCCAGGCGAAGGCGGTCGCTTCGATCCATTCGGGCTCCAGGCCGTGCGCAGACGTGCTTTCCACGGTGATACCCCCCAGTTCAGTACCCAGCAACGCCAGCAAATGCCGATTGCGCGCGCCGCCGCCACAGACCAGCAGTCGTTGCGTGGCCGGGGCCCAGGTGCGCAGCGCCATGGCGATGGTGCGCGCGGTGTAGGCGCACAACGTCGCCTGCACATCCTCAGCGGCGGCGTTGCTGCCTTGCAGGTGCAGCATCAGCCAATCCAGCTGAAACAATTCACGGCCGGTGCTCTTGGGCGGGCTTGCCGCCAGGTACGGTTCGGCTAACAGCCGTTCCAGCAGACTGGGTATGGGCTTGCCACTGGCCGCCCAGGCTCCGTTGCTATCGAATGATTGCCCCTGCTGCGCGTGGATCCACGCATCCAGCAGCACATTGCCCGGACCGGTATCGAAACCGCTGACAGGGCTGTCGCTGGCTGCAGGCAGGATCGACAGGTTGGCCATGCCGCCGATATTCAGCACCGCGCGATTTTCCACCGGGGTGCGGAAACAGTGGGCGTGAAAGGCCGGCACCAGCGGTGCGCCTTGTCCACCGGCGGCGATATCGCGACGGCGGAAATCGGCGACCGTGGTGATGCCGGTGCGCTCGGCGATGATGTTCGGGTCACCGATTTGCAGCGTGAACGGGTAGGCGGCTGCCGGGCGGTGGCGGATGGTCTGGCCATGACTGCCGATGGCGCGGATCGTTTCGCGGGGCAGGCCGCTGTCGGCAATTACCTGCAGTGCCGCCTCGGCGAAGCAGGTGCCCAGTCGGCTATCGAGGCTTCCCATGACTTCGATCTCGTCGCTGGCCTGGCCCTGTGCCAGCGTGAGCAGAGCCTGCCGTAATGCGGGTTCAAAGGGCTGGGTGAGGGCGGCGCAGATGCTTGGATAGTCGCCGTGCAGATCGACGATCGCAGCATCGATTCCGTCCAGGCTGGTGCCGGACATGAGACCCAGGTAGTACTCACTCATGCGTGTCACCGCGCTGCGCAATGCAACAGGCCCGTCTTGTAGACGGGCCTGCCGGTGTGGAGTTGCTCGATTCGCCTGGCATCGGGCGCTGGTTCAGTCAGCGCGCAATGCCACCTGAGTGGAGCGACCGCGGACATGATCCAGTTGCGCGACCATGGCCTGTGCCTGCTTCTTGAAGTCATGCAGGAAACGCTTCTCGATCGGCAAGGCTTCGGGGAATTTCACCGTCAGCGGGTTGCTGTGCACGCCATTGACGAGGAACTCGTAATGTAGATGCGGGCCGGTTGCCAGGCCGGTCATGCCGAGATAACCGATGGTCTGTCCCTGACGCACGCGGGTGCCGTTGTTCACGCCGCGGGCAAAGCCCGACATGTGGCCGTACAGAGTGCTGTAGGTGCTGCCGTGCTGAATGATGACCACGTTGCCATAGCCGCCTTTGACGCCGCGGAACACCACACGGCCGTCACCGGTGGCCTTGATCGGCGTGCCTTGCGGTGCGGCATAGTCGACGCCCTTGTGCGCGCGGATGCGATTCAGGATCGGGTGCTTGCGTTTCAGGTTGAAGGTCGAACTGATGTGCGAGAACTCGACCGGCGTACGCAGGAAGGCCTTGCGCAGGCTCTGGCCCTCGGGTGTGTAGTAACCGGTCTGGCCCTCAGCGTCGGTATAGCGCACCGCCTGATGCACCTTGCCTTGATTGACGAATTCGGCGGCCAGGATGTTGCCCTCGCCGATGCGCTCGCCATCCAGGAACAATTCATCGTAGAGCACGGTGAACTGGTCACCGGCACGCAGGTCCAGCGCGAAATCGATGTCCCAGCCGAAAATGCCGGCCAGGTCCATGATCAGGTTGTCCGGTAGATTGGCCTTCTGCCCGGCCATGAACAGCGAGCTGTCGATCACGGCGCTGGCATGGGCGGTCTGGCGGTCGGGGATGCGGTGTACGCTGGTGGCGGTGAAGTCGTCACCCTTGCGGACGACGTGCAGCCCCAGGGTCGGGCTTTCCGCATAGCGCAGTTCGTGCAGATTGCCGTCCGAATCGGTGCGTAATTGCAGTGTCTGCCCCGGAAAGATGCGCTTCAGCGTGTTGACGGCGGCACCTTGCTCCATGATTTTGTGCAGGTCGGTTGCCGCAACGCCACTACGGGAGAAAATCAGGGCCAGATTATCGCCTGGCTTGACCACAGCCTCTTTCCATTCCGTGTTGTCGGTCGGCGCTCCCGACAGGCCGGCTGGGGCGTGCAGCGAGGCCAGTTCCGCGGCGGGTGTGACACTGGAGGTCAGTAGTTCTTCAAGTGCGGCCGCATCGGCATTCTGGGGGGTGGGCTGATCGCTGGCGGTGACGCCGGGCGGGGTATTCGGAAGCAGGAGGTTCTGGGTCAGGTCGGTGCTGCGCTTGGCCTGAGCCTCGTTCGCAGTGTAGGTCAGTAGGGCGGTTCCGCCGAAGATCGCGACACTCAGGGCGATCCAGTGGGCATGTTTGAGTCGGAATCTCGACGCATAGCGGCTGAGGCGGCGTCGTGCTCCATAATGGGTAAATGAGGGGTAGCTCACGTAATTTCCTTATAGAGGTCCGCGGACACGGTAATCGGCGGACGTTTAAAGGTCAACTGTATCAATCGGGCGCAGGGCGCAAACAGTGACAGTCACTAGCGCCAGCAGGTTTCGTGCCAGCGCGGAGTCGAGGTGCTCGGATCTGTCACGAGCCTACCGCGAACGACCGCGTGCGTATGGTAACCTGTCAGCCTTTTGCGTCAATGGCCAATTTTGTTTCGGAGTATGGGATTTATGTCGTCAGCCAGCACTACTTTGGCAGAGATAAAACGCGGTACCCAGGAGATTCTGGTTGAAGCCGATTTGCTCGAGAAACTGCAATCGGGTCGTCCGTTGCGCATCAAGGCAGGTTTTGATCCCACTGCGCCGGATCTGCATTTAGGTCATACCGTGCTGCTGAACAAGCTGCGGCAGTTCCAGGAACTCGGTCACGAGGCGATTTTCCTGATCGGTGATTTCACCGGAATGATCGGCGATCCCACCGGAAAAAACGTTACCCGCAAACCGCTCACCCGTGAAGCGGTCATCGAGAACGCGAAAACCTATCAGTCGCAGATATTCAAGATTCTCGACCCGGAAAAAACGCGCATTGCGTTCAACTCCGCCTGGATGAATGCAATGAGTGCCGCGGATCTGATTCAGCTGGCCGCCAAGCACACGGTGGCCCGCATGCTGGAGCGCGACGATTTCAGCAAGCGCTACGCGGCAGGTCAGCCGATTGCGATCCACGAATTCCTCTATCCGCTCATCCAGGGCTACGATTCGGTCGTCCTGCAGGCGGATGTCGAGCTCGGGGGTACCGACCAGAAGTTCAATCTGCTGGTTGGCCGGGAACTGCAAAGACATTACGGCCAGGCGCAGCAGACCGTCCTGACCATGCCGATACTGGAGGGCTTGGACGGCGTACAGAAAATGTCCAAGTCGCTGGGGAACTATATAGGTATAGCGGACGCCCCGGATGACATGTTCGGCAAGATCATGTCGATCTCGGACGAGTTGATGTGGCGCTATTTCAATCTGCTGAGCTTCAAACCGCTGAGCGAGATCGAGGCGCTGCGGCGGGATGTCGAGGGTGGCATGAATCCGCGGGACGCGAAATTCCTCCTGGCAGAGGAGATTATCGCCCGTTTTCACAATGCGACAGCGGCCCGGGAGGCGCGGGAAGCCTTTATTGCCCGTTTCCAGAAAGGGGCGCTCCCGGAGGACATGCCGGAAGTGGAGTTGTTAATCCCGCCTGCCGGCATACCGGTCGCGAACCTGCTGAAAGACGCGGGCTTGACGACCAGTACCTCGGAATCGAACCGCATGCTGGGGCAGGGAGCGGTCAAGATCGGTGGTGCGCGTGTCGAGGACAGGGGTTTGTGTTTCATGCAGCCTGAGGTGCTGGTGGTGCAGGTCGGTAAACGGCGTGTGGCCCGGGTTAGCCTGGTGCGTGGCTAGAGTCCCCGGGTTGCGGGTGTTCGTTGCCCCCGAGGCACTGGCCGGACCATGGATAACGGGCCGGTTTCCGGTGTTTTGGTCAGAAGATTGAAGGGCTTGGCATGCTGGAAAAAAATAACCACGGTAGCCTGGAAAAAAGGGTTGACGGGTCGTCTTTCGAACGTATAATGCCGCCTCTCGTCGACGCAGACGGGCTGCAGAAAAAGAGTTTTGAAGCGGTCTGAAATTAAGTGTTGACGAGTACGAAATTGGCTGTAAAATGGTTCTTCTTTGTCGGGCACAGCTCTCGACAAGCTCTTTAACAATCTAGATCAAGTAACTTGTGTGGGCGCTCACGTCGAAAGAGTTACGATGCAAATCGTATTTCGATGAAAGAGCGTCTATGTAGAAATACCTAGACTAGTAATTCATCGAGCCAAGATTTGTCACCTCAAGTGACTAAAGTGATTGAACTGAAGAGTTTGATCCTGGCTCAGATTGAACGCTGGCGGCATGCCTAACACATGCAAGTCGAACGGTAACAGGCCTTCGGGCGCTGACGAGTGGCGGACGGGTGAGGAATGCGTAGGAATCTACCCAGTAGCGGGGGACAACTTAGGGAAACTTAAGCTAATACCGCATACGCCCTACGGGGGAAAGCAGGGGATCTTCGGACCTTGCACTATTGGATGAGCCTACGTCGGATTAGCTAGTTGGTAGGGTAAT
>JBFHPX010000085.1:0-9058 GCA_041592575.1 Alcanivoracaceae bacterium | reverse complement strand
GCCGGTTTGTCTGCCAATGGTTGTCAACCGGCCTGATTGGTATGCTCTGCGCCAGTTGAGGAGATAGCTTTTGAGCCGTGTCGAGAAAGTGTTGTGTGATGACGAGCGTTTCGCCAGTCTGATCCCCGGTTTTGCCCCGCGCGCGCCGCAGCTGGAGATGGCGCGGGCGATCGAACAGGTGCTGGACAATGCCTCGGCACTGGTGGTGGAGGCTGAGACCGGCACGGGTAAGACGCTGGCCTATCTGGTGCCGGCACTCTTGGCCGCAGGGCCAACCATTATTTCCACCGGGACCAAAAGCCTGCAGGAGCAGCTGTTCTTCCGCGACCTGCCAGTGGTGCTGAAAGCGCTCGGAGTCAGTCGCCGCACCGCGTTGCTGAAAGGCCGGGCCAATTATCTGTGCCCGTACCGGATGAAACTGCATCTTGAGGAAGCCCGTTTCCAGACCCGCGACACCGCGTTACAGATGCAGGTGGTGGCGCGCTGGGCGGCGCGCACCGCCAGTGGTGATATTGCCGAGTTGCGGGAAATTCCCGAAGACGCTCCGGTCTGGCCCTGGGTGACCAGCACGGCGGAGAACTGCCTCGGTCAGGACTGTCCTGAAATCAGCAGCTGCCCGGTCATGCGCGCCCGTCAGGAGGCGCAGGAGGCGGACCTGGTGGTGGTCAATCATCATCTGTTTTTTGCCAATGCGGCCCTTAAGGGCGATGGCGTCAGCGAGCTGCTGCCGTCCGCCAACGCGGTGATCTTTGACGAAGCGCATCAGTTGCCCGATGTGGCCGCCACATTTTTCGGCTCAACGCTCAGTTCCAGACAATTGCAGGAGCTGTGCAGCGATGCCATCAGCGAGGCTGCCCACACTGCCATAGATGTACAGGGCCTGTCGGCCTGTACCAGCGCGCTGGAGCGGGCCATGGCGGACCTGCGCATCGCGCTCGGCAACGACGGCCGCAAGGACCCCTGGTCGGCGGTGGTCAATGTGCCGGAAGTGGTCGGTGCCGCCACGGCGCTGGGGCAGGCGCTGTCAGCGTTGGAACAGTTTCTGGAGCCGCATGCCCGTGGTAGTCGCGGTATCGAGTCCTGCCACCGCCGGGCAGTGGAGCAACGGCAAAGTCTGGGCCGTTTCCAGAGCGGTGATGACGACAATCTGGTGTTCTGGTTCGAAACCTTCAAACGAGCCTTTTTGCTTCACGCGACCCCGTTGTCGGTGGCGGAAATGTTTGATGCCCATCGCGCCCGCCAGCGCTGCAGCTGGATATTTACCTCGGCGACTTTGTCGGTGGCTGGTAACTTCAGCCACTTTATTGACCGTCTCGGCATTGTCGATGCCCAGACGCTGCGCCTTGAGAGTCCGTTCGATTTCCGTCGTCAGGCGGTGCTGTACGTGCCCGAGGATCTGCCGACGCCGGATATGCCGGATTACACCCGGCGTCTGGTGGACAACATGGTGCCGGTGATCGAGGCAGCAAAGGGGCGGACATTTTTCCTGTTTACCAGCCACCGGGCGTTACGGGAGGCAGCGGAGCTTTTGCGTAACCGCATCGATTATCCGCTGCTGGTGCAGGGCGAGGCCGGTCGGCGTCAGTTGCTGGAGGATTTTCGCGAGCGCGGCAATGCGGTCCTGCTTGGCACCAGCAGCTTCTGGGAAGGCATTGATGTGCGGGGTGAAGCGCTCAGCTGTGTCATAATCGACCGGCTGCCGTTTGCCTCACCGGGCGATCCGGTGGCAGCAGCGCGGATCGAACGGATCAAGCGCGAGCGTGGTAATCCGTTTCGTGATTACCAGCTGCCGCAGGCGGTATTGACCTTGCGTCAGGGCGCCGGCAGGTTGATTCGTGATGTGCAGGATCATGGTGTGCTGGTGATCGCTGATCCGCGCCTGATCGACAAGAGTTACGGCAAGTTGTTTCTCGACAGCCTGCCGGGCATGACGCGCACCCGCAAGGTCGAGGTGGTGGAACGTTTTTTCCGTTATATCGAAAGTCGGGGCACGCTTGAAACTACTGGCACTTGAAACAGCGACAGACAGCTGCTCGGTGGCGTTGTGGGACAACGGCCGCATTGAGGAGCGCTTTGAAGCCGGGCAACGCCGGCAGACTGAGCGGGTGCTGCCGATGCTGGAAGAATTACTCGCCGTCGCCGGCTGGAAGCTGGGCCAGCTCGACGCTATTGCATTTGGTCAGGGCCCCGGAGCCTTCACCGGCGTACGGGTGGCGGTGTCCGTGGCTCAAGGTCTGGGATTTGCTGCTGATATTCCCCTGATTGGCATCTCGACACTGGCGGCCAGCGCCCACGGCGCGGCGCGTGAGCATGGTGATGGCAATTGGCTGATCGGTCTCGATGCCCGCATGGGCGAGCTTTATCTGGGCGGCTACAAAGTGACCCAGGGCAGCCTGCAGGTGTTGCTGGCAGACTGCGTCGCCGCGCCGTCAGCACTGCCGGCGCTGCCGGTAGGGCAATGGCGTGGTGCTGGCAGCGGTGGGTTGTATCTCGACGCCATGCGCAGCAGCTGGTCGACGTTACTGGACTGGGATCCGACCCAGTTGCCCCATGCTGCATCCGTTGCAGCCCTGGCAGCGCTGCAACGTGCCGCTGGTGGTGGTGTCCCTGCAGAGCAGGCAAGGCCGGTATATCTTCGCGACCGGGTGATTCAGGGAGCAATACGATGAGCAAGCCATCCGGCTGGGATCTGCCCTCACCTCACATAATGACCATGACCGTGCCGACCTCGGCGATTGACGTCATGGGCCATGCCAATAACGTTGAATACCTGCGCTGGCTTGAACAGATTGCCTGGGACCACACCCGGGCTCTGGGACTGGGCTGGGAAAAATATCAACAGCTCAATCGCGGCATGGTGGCGCGCCACACTGAACTGGAATACCTGTCGCCGGCATTTGCCGACGACCAGCTCGAGGTTGGCACCTGGATTGTCGAGAACGATCAGCGTATCAGTATGGTACGCCGCTATCAGATTCGTCGTCCGGCCGATGGTGTGACTCTGCTGCGTGGCCGGACCCGCTGGGTATGTGTCGCTATTGACTCCGGCAAGCCGCGCAGAATGCCACCGGAGTTTATTGACGGTTATACGCTTACTGCTGTGGAAGTTGACTGAATGGAATGGTTACAGCTGTTGGTACTGGCGGTTATTCAGGGTTTGACCGAGTTCCTGCCGATTTCCAGTTCTGCACACCTGATCCTGCCAGCGCAGTTACTCGGCTGGCAGGATCAGGGTCTGGAATTCGACGTCGCTGTGCATATTGGCACGCTGCTGGCGGTGATGCTGTACTACCGTCAATACCTTGCGCGCATGACGCTTGGCGCGCTGCACGGCGTCCAGACCCGGCAGATGAATGAACACTTGCGGCTCGGCTTGCTGCTGGTTTGGGCGACGCTGCCAGCGGTGGTCTGTGGTTATCTGTTCAAGGATATGGTCGAGGAGCAGAGCCGCTCGGTGGCGGTGATTGCCTTTACCACCCTGTTGTTCGGTGCGCTTTTGTGGCTGGCTGATGCAAAGGGTTCGCAACGTCATTCGATGATGACGATGGGTTTTGCGGTCGTCACGGTGATCGGTCTTGCTCAGGCACTGGCGCTCGTTCCCGGCACCTCGCGTAGTGGCATTACCATTACTGCTGCGCTACTACTGGGGCTGCGCCGCGAAGACGCCGCCAATTTTTCGTTCCTGATGTCGATCCCGGTGATTCTCGGCGCGGTGGTGCTGATGATTGGTGATGTCGCCACTGAGGAGCATATCTACTCGCTGGTGCAGTTACTGGTTGCCTGCGTGGTGTCGGCGCTGGTGGCATATCTGACCATCGCGTTCTTCATTCGCTTGATCAACCGTCTGGGCATGTTGCCGTTTGTGATTTACCGGTTGCTGCTTGGCGCAGTGCTGGCACTGTTTTTCCTGTGAAGCTTGTCGCGCTGTCGGGCGTGGCTGATGTCGGCGCCGAAACGGTTGCAGACGCGGCAGCGGCCCGCGCCGCCAATGCGGACCTCGTGCTCGGCCGGATAGAGAACAGATTGTCGTTATGGCGCCCTGAAGGCCATGAGGCGCCACTGAGCGTCGATTTCACCAGCGGTGCCCTTGGTTACCGCCTCGCCGCCGAACGTGTCCGTCACGAGCGGCTGGTGCGCGCTGTGGGCAAACAATCGGATAACGGCATACTGGTTGACGCCACCGCCGGCCTCGGCCGCGATTCCGCCTTGCTGGCTCAGGCCGGTTGGCAGGTCAGCATGCTGGAGCGTCAGCCGGTGCTGCAGGCGCTGCTGGCAGACGGTCTGGCCCGTGCACCGGAGCTGGCCAGCCATCTGGCACTGATCCGTGCCGACAGCATCGCATGGTTGCAGCAGCATCCGCGCTACGCTGAAGTGGTGTATCTGGATCCGATGTTCCCGGAACGGGAAAAATCCGCCGCCATCAAGAAAGAACTGCTGTGGCTGCAGTGGCTGTGCGGCACGGACACGGAAGCGGGCGAAGCGGCGCTGCTTGATGCAGCATTGTCTGCGGCCAGACGTCGGGTGGTGGTCAAGCGACCACTACGCGCACCCAACCTTGGCAGCCACAAACCGGCGTCATCGCTGACAGGGAAGACCGTGAGATTTGATATCTACCCCTGTCATCCCGGTTGACTGGTTGCTGCGAAATTATCCGATGCGAGGCAGTGCCCCCTGACAGGCGATACTGGCGTAGAAGTTCACTCCGCTATAAGTGATGCCACCGAACCAGCCGGCACCCGAGTAATCCGCAAGATCGCCTGATTGATCTCGACACTGAGAATCAGCCCGGCCTCCTCATCCAGCGACTGCAGCCGGTCATCAAACACCAGCTTGCCCTCGCCATTGCTGCTGACCAGCCCATGTACCCGCAACTGGGTAATAAAGTTGCGCAGCACATTACGATCAAAGAACTCGGGGGAGTTGAACTCATGCAGCAGCGATAGCCGCTGGGCAGTCTGGTATGCCAGATCTTCGAGACGGTCATTATCGATCATGCCACTGCCATGCTGCACCAGCACCCGGATGGTCAGCGAGAATCGCTCCAGCGCCTGCAGCACCGTCTGGCCAAGATGATCGAGCAGATCCGCTTCAATCGAATGCAGCGAGGCGCCGGTCAGATAGTTACCATCGCGACTGATCAGGCCCTGCTGAGCCAGCACAGCAATGGTGCTGTCGGTCATTGCATCAAGTTCGGCGCCGGACTGCCAGGGCAGGAAGTATTCGGTGCGGAAGAACGGGTAAAGCAGGTTTACCAGCCGATACAACTGGCTCAACTCAATGCGACGGGCATTATCAAACAGCGCACTGATCAGGCCCGGCAGAACGAAAAGATGCAGGCTGTTATTGCGGATATAAGTCATCTGCAAAGCTGTGACCGGGTCGGTACTCACAAGCGAGCCGAGCGGGTGTTCGATCCGGCGAATAAACTCGTGCTCAATGCCATAGCGGATGATGGCTTCCGGGTCGCTCTCGGCAATTGAGGTGTCCGGGGCAAAGCGGGCGTCACGTAAAAGCGTCAGGTACAGCGCCAGCTGCCGGCGCAACTGCTCCTCATCCATGGTGTGTTTGGGGGTGGCCAGCACTGCCAGACTGAGCAGGTTGACCGGGTTGGCCACTGCCGCGCTGTTGATGCGGGTCACTACCTCGTCGCCGAGTTTGCTGACCGATTGTTTGAACCACTCCGGCGAAGCCTCACCAATATCACCATCGGCGCGCCAGTTTGGCGCCTGCCGATCAAGGAAATCCGAGAGGATGAGCGGCTCGCCAAAGTTCACGTGGACCTCGCCGAAATGGCTGCGCAGCAGCGAAGCGGATGAGGAAATCAGACCGAACAGGGATTCCTTCTTTTTCTTCGCACCATGCATTTCGCCGATATAGGAGCTCGCCTCAAGGACCTTTTCATAGCCGATATAGACCGGCACAAACGCCACCGGCTTGTTGGCATCGCGGAGGAAGCTGCGAAGGGTCATGGCCAGCATGCCGGTTTTGGGTTGCAGCATCCGGCCGGAGCGGCTGCGACCGCCCTCGACGAAGTACTCAATCGAGAAGCCCTTGGTGATGATGGTATGCATGTATTCGTTGAATACCGCCGCATACAGGCGATTTCCCTTGAAGCTGCGACGCATGAAAAAGGCGCCGCCACGGCGCAGGATGCTGCCGACCACCGGCATATTCAGGTTGATACCGGCGGCAATGTGTGGAGGCACCAGATTGTTGCGATAGACCACGAACGACAGCAGCAGATAGTCAATATGGCTGCGGTGACAGGGCACATACACCAGCTCATGGTCGCGGGCTACCTGCCGCAGCTTGTCGATGTTGTAGAGGCGGATGCCGGCATACAGGCGGTTCCAGACCCAGTTCAGAATCAGTTCCAGAAAGCGGATTACGGTATAGGAATAGTCGGCGGCGATTTCCCGGGCATAGGCGCGGGCGCGGGCGCGAATTTTTGCCTCGGTGGTGTTTTCCTCGCGAGTGGTGCTTTCTATCGCGGCGCGAACCTGGGCGCTGTCCACCAGGCTGTTGACCAGCGTCCGCCGGTGCGACAGGTCGGGGCCGATGACCGCTTCCTGCTGGCGGCGGAAATGGACCCGGAGAATACGTTGTGCCTTGCGCGATACCCGTTGGCTGTCATCACTTTCGGTGACCAGCTGGCGCAGGGACATCGGTGGGCTGAAATGAATCAGCAGCTGTCGCCCCTGGGTCAGCACGATCAGCATTTTTTTCAGCAGGCCGGGTGCAGACCAGTTATCCGAGAAAACAATTTTCCACAGCGAGTTTTCCTTTTCCGGGCGACGGCCCCAGAACACCGAGACCGGGACCAGCTGGATGTCCAGCGCCGGGTCCTCGCGCAGCGCGGCTATCAGGTTTTCCAGCCGCTGCGGACTGGCGCTGACACGCTCGCGGCCGAACAGTGGGCGACGGTAGATGGCAAAGCTGCGCCGGCGCAGATGCTGGCTGCCGAAGCTGGCGCTGGCCAGCGGCGAAGGCAGGCTCATGCGCCGGGTTTCGCGCTCGACCACCAGCAGATCACTCATCGACGCGTCACGCAGCACGTAGACCACCGGGCCATCGGGATAGATGCCGAGGTCATTCAGGTCATCAAGCTGTTCGGTGGCGCGGGTATAAAGATTGAGGATCAGACGGGCGATGGCGAAAACCAGTTTGTCCAGACCAAGCCAAGGGCTCATGGGCACTCGTTATGCAGTGAAATCAGGGTGAAAGTGTAAACAACGGGGCCAGACATAGACAGAAACCTTGTTGTTCCGATGGGACATCAGCGGGTGTGAAAGCTGTTTCAAGATGTTACCTGGCCGGAAATATCAGTCCCGCATTTTCGTCTGGCCCTTGGCTATGGGGCACGCTGGCTGGGTCATTCGGGTTGCCTGCCAGGCTAACTGCCGTGCCAAGCCATGCAGTGGCCGGGCGGCGCGGATTGCTGGTCCTGCTACTTTGGGCGACCTGCGGGCACCGGGACAGTCACCAGAAGCAGTACCGCAAAGATCACGGCAGAGAGTGTCAGGGTACGAGCTATTGCTGCCGCAAAGCCGGGTCCTGGGTTGAGTCTCTGGTTGGCAGCTGCAGCATCTGCATTAACCGGTCGCGAAACAGCCTGCGTTTGTTGGCCAGCGAAAACAGCTTTGGTGAGAACAGCCAGCTCTGGGTGACCCCCATCAGGAAGGTGTAGCATAGCAGCCCGGCGTCTTCGCCATCGCCATCTGGATGAATACCCTGCAAACGCTGTCCCAGGGTATGAATAATGGCTTTTGTCAGCTGCCGTTCGCGACGAATGGTACGGGCCATGGAATCGGTCAGTTCAGTCTTGTTCAGAAGAATCTCGAAGGACTGACGATACCAGCGATCTTCCAGTAACAGCCTGAACCACTCATCGACAAAATCGCTGATTGCCTGAACCGGATCACTCTGCTCTCTGGCTTGCTGTACCAGTTGTTGTAACGGGCCTTGTGAATAACTGAGCACCGCCTCGTACAGTTCATCCTTGTTTTTGAAGTGCCAGTAGATTGGCCCGCGACTGTAGCCGGCCTCAGCGGCGATCATCGCCAGCGTGGTTTGTGAGTAGCCGTTACGGCTGAACAGCTTGAGAGCCGCTTCAATCACTTTCTGGCGGGTTTGTTCGGCTTCTTCTCTGGTTCGGCGCATGGTGATAAAAAACGGGGGCTTGCGCCCCCGTCTCTGTGGCTTCGGGAGTCAGGTGTCAGAGCTTACCTGCTGTGGCCATTTCCATATAGCTGGTATCGAAGCGGAGCTTGATGTTGCTCTTGTCGCCAAGTAGCTTGCCGTCCGGGAAGCTGATGCCAACGAAGCCTGCATCCTTGGCGCCTTCGCCAAGCAGGCCATGCTGAAAGGAAAACTGGCGCACCGAATCCATGGCGGAAAATGCCTGCTCGCTTTTCGTGAAGGCAACGGCCTCGGCCGGTTGCCAGAACATCTTCATGCCTTTCAGCTGGGCTTCGTAGCCGGCCTGATCGGTACCGGATGCCTCGCCAAGAAAGGCCCGCATCTTGGCGCCTTCCTCGCTGTCACTTTCCATGATTGCCATCATCTCAAACCAGGCACCGACCATGGCCTTGCCCAGTTTCGGAGTGGCTTTCAGGGTGGCGGTGTTGACCACGGTCAGATCCTTGATATGACCGGGGATCTGGCTGGAATCATAGATGCGGTTGGAGCCGGGCAGGGCACCGACCTCATCCAGCAGCGGATTCCAGGTGACAACGCTGGTGACGTCCTTGGTCTGGTAAGCGGAAACGATATCGGCATCCGAGGTATTGACCAGGGTGACGTCACGTTCACGCAGACCAACGCTGTCCAGCGCCCGGGCCAACAGGTAGTGTGAAACCGACAGCTCGACCAGATGCAGATTGCTTCCTTTCAGGTCCTTCACCGACTTGGCGGTCTTCGAGACGATGCCGTCGTTGCCGTTTGAGTAGTCACCGACGATCAGAGCAGTGGTATCTACGCCGCTGGCAGCCGGAATGGACAAGGCGTCCATGCTGGTGCAGACCACGGCGTCAAACTGGCCAGCGGTGAACTGGTTAAT
>JBFHPX010000084.1:0-9098 GCA_041592575.1 Alcanivoracaceae bacterium | reverse complement strand
AGCAAAGCGCTGGCGCGAATGCTGGAGGAGTGTGGAAGCGCATCGGGCTGAAGCGGGGCCGCATCAGTCCGGTAGCATTTGCAACGGTGTCTCCGGACGCCGGCTCTCTCCCCAGCTGCCCTGAATCATGGTCATGACCCGGTGCAGCTCTTCGGCGCTGATGGCTGCCAGAATGCCGTGTTCCAGCGGGTCATAGTGAAAGATGTAGAGACGCGAGGCAAACTCTTCAAATGGCAGTGACGCCTCGCCGTAACGCTCACCCTGGCCGGCGGTGCTGACAACAACGCCATTGCCCCAATCCTGGCCGCTGTCATTATTCGGGTTGTAGAAATACACCCGCATAACGCCTTCCTGATCCAGACCGATGCGCAAGATAGTGACCGCATGCCAGCCGATAAATCGTGCCGCACTGTCCGTCACTGCGATGCCAGCCGGTTGTGGATGAATCAGTGGTTGATTGCCGTTGTAGAACGGATGATAGCTGGCGTAGAAGTGGCGCAAGAAGGTTTCGGTTTCGAACAGCAGGCCGGTTTGCACGTCAACACCAATGCGAAACCCGCGACCGGTCCACCAGCCATGAAACTCCGGGTTAATCCAGCGATGCGGGTCGCCGTCGCGGTCGATACAGCGTCGGCCCATCTCGGCGTAAATGCGATCCAGATGTGGTACCACCACCATCGATACCGGATCCAGATCAATCGGCGCGGTTTGGGCGACGCCGCTGCCGGCCAGCCGTGACGATACCGGTTGGCCCTCGAAGTGCATGATGATCTCATCGTCGCGGGCGGCCCACGCCACCATTTGCAACAGGTAGTCGGGATCGTTGCACGACCACATCGACAGGGCGCGGGCTGACTGGCAGGTAGGATTGTTGCCCTGACCGACCCCGAGCGGCTGGCCAAGCATGCACAGAACACCCTCCATCAATCTTGTTTCCGCAGATACCTCTGCTGGTGATACCAGCGCCAGACGGTTGATCGCTTCCGGGCACAGCGGCAGACGCAACTGTCGCCATAACGCCGGTGCCAGCGATGGTTGGTAGAGAATGCCGCGCTCCAGCATCAGCGCCAAACCATAAATTGATTGCGGCGTTTGCGGGGTGACTGCGCGCTCAATAAGGGCATGAACCAGCTGCCGATAACACAACATGCAATCACGGCCGGTGCTTGACAGGCCAAGTGCATCGGCGAGCAGGTTTTCCTGATGTTCCAGCAGGTGCAGCAGAAGTAACGGGTGATAGGCAGACACCAGACCAGTGTCATGCATGGCACGAGCAAACCCGGATGCCTCAGCTTGCAGCGTCATCTCATCCATGGTGGCCAGCCGCTCCTGATAGGCATCCAGTCCCGGGTCTTCGCGACTTGCCCGGGTAGGGCCAAACAGGCTGCTGACCAGACGATCTGCTCCGGCACCCGTCAGGGCAATATCCGGGTCGTACTGACAGGCGGCGATCCGGGTAATCATCTGTTTCACCGGCCCGGTTTCAATTGGTCGTTGCTCGAGAACACGCCAGATTTCATCAATTAATTTATCGACGATCTGCTCGTAACCGATATGGTCTGCCAGATGACCAAGCAGTGCATGCGGCAAGAATGCCAGACGTCCCTGATGCAGGCGCCGTGCTTCATCGGTCTGGTTAAACAACAGATCCAGATTGATGGCGAGAATCTGAGTCAGGTAATGGTTGGCATACTCCGCCGATATCAGCGGGTGCAGGTACTGGCCACGAGCCACCGCCAGCAGACGCAGATTGCTCAGGGTTTCAATCAGCAGGATGTCGATGCCGCCAGTGAGCGCATGGCGGGACAACTGCGCCACCAGATGTTGAGGTGCAGCCCAGTCGGAACCAGCAAATACCCCGGCATGTTCGAGCGCCTCAGCTCGCGCCTCGAGCAAAGCGAGGCCGTCCTGATGCTGGAGCACCCGGCGGCAGGTATCGAGCACCCGCGGCAACTTGCCGACCTTGGCGAAATCTCGCGCCGTGTCCAGCAGGGCGATGGCCTGATCGAGTTTCTCAATCAGGTGTGCCGGTGTGATATCGCCACTGTTCTCAACGCTGTTTTCGCTGCTGGCATCCGTCATGCAGTGGCCCTTGGCAAAACACTTTCAAAGATAAAAATCCAGCTCTTCCTGATGCTTGAGCAGCTTGTGCAGGGTATCGGCATCGTCACCGACAAAATACACCAGCCCCCAGTGGGTGCCAAATGCTGTGCGTTTTGTCACCGTTTCCTCCAATGGCGGGGTCAGCTCATGCGACTCGAAGTAGGGATGGGATTCGGTTTCCTCCGGGATTTCCAGTGTGCTGACCACTCTGCGGCGTGGATAAACACCGAAACAACCGGCATAGCCCTTGGCATCCAGGATTTCGCGGGGGAAAAAATCGCGCACTTCCTTTTCGGTCGCTTTCGGGTCAAAGCAAAGTATCAGTGCCTGATAGGCGTTAAAGCCATAGACTCGCTCGAGCAATTCAAACACCTTGAATCCAGGCGGCCGGTATGCAACTTCGCCAAAATACATCTCGCCATCACTGGTGACAAAGTACTCCGGGTGAATAAAGCCGAATTCAATGTCAAAAGTACGAATAAGCTTTTCGATCTGCTGCCGGATTTTTGGTCGATACTCCTCCAGAGCTGGCGAGGCCGGAACATATACCGAGTACCCGAGAGTGACGTATTCCGAGATATTCAGAAACGCAATCTTGCCATTGTGAATCCAGGCTTCGACGGCGAACTCCCAGCCGTCGAGATGGGACTCCATCAGCGCCGGGAACTCTTCATCAGGAATGGAATCGACTTCGTCCGGTGTGCGAATGACTCGATGGCCCAGACAGCCGGCCTTGTCAAAGGCCTTGAAGTGAATCGGGTCATTGGGGTCGCCATCCAGTTTCAGCAGTGTCTGGTTGACTCGTTTCAGAAACCGAATCACATCGTCGCGATCATGCGCTTCTTCGAAAATCCCGACACGGATGCCACCGAGCTGGGCGCGCCGTTTCATCAGGGACTTATCACGCATTAGCATTGACTGGCCGAAAAGGCGTGGATTATCCATCAGCACGGAATTGATGGCGCCGGCCCATTCAACGGTCTCTTCAAACAGGGGTATGGCTGCATCGACGCCGAGGTCGCGTAACTTCTCGGCAATCTCCATGGACCGGTCGTTCAACCGCTCAAAATTCCATGGAAGGTAGGGAATGTTATGCTCTGTGCAGTAGGCTTCTGCCCAGTCAGGGGCAACGACGATGTAGCGTCGGTCAAAGTTTTCGGCAGCTTCAACGGCGTTGAGACTCCAGCCGAGCAGGGCAATATACCCCTTGTTAACGTCTTTCTTCATCGGTGCTGTCACGATAGGCATCCTCGCTATTAGGTGAGTGAATTCT
Source organism: Alcanivoracaceae bacterium (assembly GCA_041592575.1). Taxonomy (GTDB): domain Bacteria; phylum Pseudomonadota; class Gammaproteobacteria; order Pseudomonadales; family Alcanivoracaceae; genus PGZG01. Next base: position 5,722 of record JBFHPX010000084.1, on the reverse strand, counting down.
CCTGATCGAGTTTGCTAAAAAAGTTGCCAGAAGAGACCGGCTGGGCCGGAAAAGATGAGCAAGTCACGAACGCGTAATATGGAAGACGTAGTAGGCGCGACCTATCATCAAGAGGCTGAAGGGTAACATATATGGGCGGAGGCGGCATTTCATGCCATGACGAGCAGCCTCGTCGTGCGTGGGTTGTTGCTGCAGGATCCGCGCATGCCGTGTCCGGAATGCGCGGATCCTGTCAATCAGACATCGTCACGCTTAGGACCATTGACCAGCTGCATTTGGGCATACTGGCAAGCGATCACCAGCTGTTCCGGGTTCATCCCCGGAATAACTTTATCAATTACCGTATGGGTGGCTTTGCGGGTGGTGGCAATGCCAACGTCAGCCAGCTTGCGCATGATTGGACCAAAGCGCAGCAGTTTCATCGGCTCCTCGAAGTACCAGTAAAGAGCGATGTCCGTGAGCTGGTGGAAATATTCCAGAAGCATTGGCATGGCCTGCCGGCCATTGCCGTTGATTCCCATCTCAAAGGCCTTGTGACCTTTGGCCGCCATCATGTCATTGAGAGGGAAAGCCACGAACCAGACTTCTTCACCCTTGATATCAAGTTTGAAGCGCACGGTGTCCATGTACTCAGCGGCACGACGGTTCTGTTCGATATCCAGCTTCTTCACCGTACTCTTGATGACGAGGTGAGTTGCCTTGTTGATAGTGTCAACCGTGAACTGAACAACCTTTTGCGTCGAGGCTGGCAGTTTCGCCATTTCTGTCGGCACGATAAAAAAGCTGTGCAGTACTTCCTGCATAAACACGGACATGATTTTTTCAATGGTTTCCGGTTCCGGGCGGCTGGCACCGTCACGCATCCGACGGATGAAGCCGTCAGTGGTCTGATGCAGGGTCTCGCTGGAGCGGAATGCAACCCAGGTACTGTGGTCAGACATGCAGATCCCCGTTCTTGTTGTTGTCTGGCAGGCGGCATGATAACGGTGCCAGCGGATAGCTCCAACGCCGATTGGGCCATACCCGCGAGTAGATCGGCCAAGCGCTGGTTGCTTCCCTTGGCCGACAGAATGGCCGATTATGCGCGCTTCACTGGTGCAGTCCTGACGGCGGCGCCTGAACGGTACAGGAGGAGAGGCAATGCTGGCGTTAGTGGTTCCCGATGCGGCTCAGGTGGAGCGCTGGCTGCGTCAGGCCGGCATTCACCACTACATCTGCGACCAGTGCCATGGTCTGCACCTGTCCGAGCTGCAGGGCCGTGAGGGTGTCCTCGACAGCCGGCTGTTTGTCGAGGAAGACGGCCTGTTGCTGACCACTGAGATGGAAATCCGTCCCGGCAGCCTGCTGATGATGCTCAATGAAATCTCCCGTCTGAACATGACCTGGCCAACCCTGAAGATCTTTCTCGACGTTAACGACGATGCCCTGCCGCGGCTGGTGGCCTGCGATCTGCTGTTGGGTCGCGCCGGCGTGACCTTTGACCAGTTCATGCACTTTGTTCAGGCCAATGTCGATGCCACCTCCCAGCTGCTGGACGACTGCCAGCAACTGGGTTGCCTGTTCGGGCCGGAGGACGAACCCCTGCCCGAACGCGATGCCCTGCACTGAGCATCCTTTATGCCGCAACTTATTCAGACCACTGGTGGCGTTGGTGACGGTCCGCGACAGCGGATCGTCGGTGGTCTGCTGACCCGGGGTTTTGCTGTTGAGCCCGCTTACCTGTCACCGACGCTGGTGCGGGCGCTGCGGCGTGAGGTCTATAGCCGCGACCAGCGCGGCGAGTTCAGCGAGGCAGCCATCGGCCGCCATGCCAACCTGCAGCAAAACGAGTTCGTGCGCCGCGACCGGACCCTGTGGCTGGATGGCAGCACGCTGGCGCAGTTGCGTTTGCTGGAGGAGCTGGAGCAACTGCGTGTGGAGATCAATCGCGCCCTGTTTCTTGGGCTGTTTGATCTGGAGGCGCATTTCGCCCTGTATCCCCCGGGCGGTTTCTACAAGCGTCATCTGGACGCCTTCCGTGGCGATAATCCGCGGGTGGTGTCGGTGGTGCTGTATCTCAATCCACGCTGGCGCCCGGATCACGGCGGATGCCTGCGGGTCTGGCCACATCCGGATGCGGTGACACCGGTGCTGGATGTGGCACCGCGTGCCGGCACGCTGGTGTGCTTCCTGTCAGAACGTATTCCCCATGAGGTGCTGGCTGCTCATGCGGACCGCATCAGTATTGCCGGCTGGTTCCGGCGTAACGAAGGTTCGGTGCCATGGTCCGCGCCCTTGCTCTGATCGCCATGCTGTTGCCGGCGCCTTTGCTGGCGGCTGGCCTGTGCGGCTTTCCCGGTCGTGATGGTGATGCCGAAACCGCTGGTGTGGTGAATCTGTGGTTGTCATCGGCGCCGGAAAGTCTGCTGGAGCCGGGGAGTCGCTGGCTGCCACTCGGCGAGGCTCGGCGCGGTCATGGTCAGCTCGAGCCCGGCGATCTGGCCCTGCTGGTGCAGATGCAGGGCGCTGAGCTGACGGCGGCAAATGACGACAGCTACGGCGATGGTGTCGGTGCTGATGGCATCGCCCGGGGGGCACAGCAACTGCAGGCCGGCCACTTCGAATTTGTTCGTATTGAGGACGTGGAGTCGGCCCGGGTGCGGGTGCGGGGTACCGGCCCGAACAGCGGTGTGCAGCGCCGTTATGTCAGCCATGAACCGCAGACCGCCGCTGCCGGCGGTCGCCAGCGCTGGCAGTTAATCCGCGTCCCGCAGTTTGAAAACCTCGCCCTGACAGGTGCCCTGAAGGCGCTGCCCTGGGATGGCAGCACCGGCGCAGTGCTGGCACTGGATGTACGTCATCGACTGGTACTTGGCGAGCAGACCCTCTCCGTGGCGGGGGCCGGGTTTCGCGGCGGTGCGGCGCTGACACTGATTGGCGCCCTTGGTGATGTCAGTGACTACCGCTACCGCGCCCCCGGCATTGCCGAACTGGCGGCAGCCTTTGGTCAGCATGCCAGCAAGGGCGAAGGGCTGGCTGGTACGCCGCGCTGGGTGACAGGAGAGGCGCTATCGGTAGATACCCGTCCGGACGCGGACCGGCTGGCGGTCAGTGATGGTTATCCGCACGGCAGTATGGCTCGCGGTGCGCCGGCCAATGCCGGTGGAGGTGCCAGCAGCCTGACACCGGATAACACCACTCCGGCAGGCGGCGGCGGTGGCGCCGGCGGCGAGGATGGACTCCGCGGTGAAGACAGTTCCGGCCAGTTGTCGGGCGGTCACGGCGGTGCCGCAGTGGCGGCGGATCAGGTCCTGTTGTTGGCTGGCGGCGGTGGCGGTGCTGGTACCCGTTCCAGGGGGGACGGGCTGGCTGGCAGCGGCGGTGCCGGAGGTGGTGTGATCATCATTCGTGCCGGGCGGCTGGAAGGCCCCGGCAGCTTTGATCTGCGCGGCAGCGCCGGCTATGACGGCGAGGAAGCCGGCGGCGGCGGTGGTGGCGGTGGCACGCTGTTGCTACAGGCACCGTTCGCAGATCAGTCCGGGCGCCAGTGGTTGCTGGGCGGCGGCACGGGCGGTGCCGGTCTGGCGCGTGGTGGTGCCGGCGGAGCGGGCCGGGTGATCGTGGGTGGCGGTGCTGATTGGCCGGCACTGGAGACGGCTTATTTTGATGGTTTGCTGGCGGAGGATATCGCTGGTGTCAGCGCCGGCTATCTGTGCCGGCCCAGCGGCATGTTGCTGGCCGGTCAGGTATTCGAGGATAACGGAACTGGTGCTGGCGAGGCCCACGACGGCAGGCGTCAGCGCGGTGAGGCCGGCTTGGCCGGGCGTCGGGTTCGGGTGCTGGAAGGGACGCAGGTGCATGCGCAAACGCACACCAACAGCGCCGGCCTGTTCGCGCTGGAGTTGCCCGAGGCGCTGGCAGACCGCAATCTGGTTCTGGAGGCCGATATAGCCGACGGCTGGCATGCGGTCAGCGCCCGTGCCGAAGACCTGCCGCTGTCGCCATTTGTCTGGGAAGGCCAGGGTCGCTGGCGTTTTACCGCGCGGCGTGAATATCTGCAGGACGGCATTGCGCTGGCGCTGATCCGGCAACCTCAGCTGCAGGCGCCGCCAGCCCGGGATATCAGCCCCGGCTCGACGCAGCTATTTCTGTTTCGTTACCTGCCACAAACCTCCGGCCGGGTACGGTTCCGTTATCAGGGCGAGCTGGCTGGCGCCGTGGACTGGAAGCACAGCTTTCTGCTTGATCCACAATGTAATGAGACCTCGCTGTTTCTGGATGAGGGGGTCAGTCGCTGGCTGCCGCTGACCCCCGGGCAACCGGTATGTGTGCGGGTGCGGGTGGAGGTGCCAGCCGGTACCAGTCGCAGCGGCTCCCTGAACCTGCAACTGAAGGCGGAAACAGATCTCGGCCCGACGCCGCTGAAGCTGGTATTGCCGCCGCTGAAAGCCCGGATTGATGTGCGCATGGCGCGCTGAAAATCCTGCTCTTGAAATCTGCCTGACCATCTCCATTTCTGCTTCTGTGATCACAATGACCGTCGTTGCCGGAAACGGGACGACTACCTTGCTGCAATCTGGAGGTTGATATGAACAGTGGTTTTTCTCTCGCCCCGCTGTTTCGTCACAGCGTTGGTTTTGACCGGTTTGATGATCTGATTAATAACGCATTGCGGGCCGATCAGTCCGGTGGTTATCCGCCGTACGACATCATTCGCGATGCTGATGGGCGCTATCGCATTGTGATGGCAGTGGCCGGGTTCCGTGAGTCGGAGCTGAACATCACCGTGCAGGAAAACGAGTTGCGGGTGAGTGGTCGGGTCGAGGTGGCGGCGAATGATGAGGAAGGCCGCACCTGGCTGCACCGCGGTATTGCCCGGCGCGCCTTCGAGCGGACTTTCCGGCTGGCGGACCATGTCCGGGTGACCGGGGCTGCATTGAAAGATGGCCTGCTGACGGTGCATCTGGAGCAGCTGGTGCCGGAGGAGGCGAAGCCGCGGATGGAGCCGATCCAGTCGGAGTGAATGATCTGAACTGCGTTGATACCGGTTTTTCTTTTTTAGCCGCCCGTTTGGGCGGCTTTTGTTTTGTGAAGTGTGGTTTGAATCAGGTCAGGTAGTGACCTTCCCGGACTCAGGATCATGCAAGGGTTGCCGGGACCCGCCGTGAACCCGTCCATGGGGGCTTGGGTTCGGCATCCCTGCCTCACACAGTCCCGGCAACCCTTGCATGGCCCTGAGTCCTGCCACCTGCTATTTTCTGACACAATCGGTCACTTTTGATGAGCTTTTGCTGTCATTGCGGATTGTCGACAATCCGGCTACAGTCCGCGCCTCTCGGGTCCACAAGGCCCTGACCGACGTTCACTGAGATACCTCAAACAGGGGGAGCTCCATGGATACGCTGCTGCAGCAAGGCCTTGAACTCATGCTGGTTGGCATGGGCGTGGTATTTAGCTTCCTGATTGTGTTGGTGGCCTGTACCAACCTGATGTCCTGGTTCGTCAACCGCTACTTTCCGGAAGCTGTGCCGGTCCCGGTGGCCACACCGGCGTTCACCAGTGCTGCGCCGACCGCGGTGGATGCTACAACCCTGCGCGTGATTGAAGACGCGATTCGCCAACATCGTGCCCGTTCCGGGCGCGGTTGATTCCCACTGACCATTACCTGACAAGGGTCTGGCCATGAGCAAGAAACCCCTCGGTATTACCGATGTTGTGCTGCGCGATGCGCATCAATCCCTGT
>JBFHPX010000083.1:0-9128 GCA_041592575.1 Alcanivoracaceae bacterium | reverse complement strand
CGGAAGGGGCTGATTGCGAAAGTAACCGTAGACGCTCACTGCCAAACCCAATCAGGGCGCACCATCACAAAACCTGACAGGAGAAAAACAACTAATGCACCAACCCGTCCTGTTCCGCACAGAAACAACAAAAGCCGGCAAGCAAATTGGCTTTGCCACTCTCAATGTGCCCAAGGCGCTGAACTCCCTGTCGTTGGAAATGATTGACCTGCTCAACGCCCAGCTATCCGACTGGCAGCAGGATGACAACATCGCGGCCGTCTGGCTCGATGCCGAAGGCGAGAAGGCATTCTGCGCTGGCGGCGACATCGTGCGTCTTTATCAAAGTATGGTCGACACGCCGAAAGGGGAACGCAACCGGTACGCCGAGGACTTCTTCGCCCGCGAATACCGCCTCGATTATCTGCTGCACACTTTCGGCAAGCCGGTAATCTGTTGGGGTCACGGCATCGTAATGGGCGGCGGTCTGGGGCTGATGTCCGGCTGTTCCCACCGCGTGGTCACTGAGAAAAGCCGCATCGCCATGCCAGAAATCACCATTGGATTACATCCTGATGTCGGTGGTAGCTGGTTTCTTAACCGCATGCCCGGCCGCCTTGGACTGTTCCTTGGTCTGACCGGCGCCAGTATCAATGCCGCCGATGCCCTGTTTGTCGGTCTGGCTGATCGCGCCGTCAGTCACCAGCACAAGGCTGCCGTGATTGCCGGGCTGCTTGAGCAGAGTCAGCTTGATCATGCCGCTGTATCGGCGCTGCTGCGTCAGCATCAGATCGCAAGCGATGGCTTGCCGGCCAGCGCCCTGCGCGAGCATTTCGATCAGATCAACGCCCTGTGCGATGCCGACTCGCTGCAACAACTGTATGCAAAGATCGCCGGCTATCAGGGTGATAATCCGATGCTGCAGAAAGCCGCAGTGACGCTGGCAAAAGGCTGTGTGCAAACGGCATGGCTGGTTTGGGAATCGCAGCGTCGGGTGCGGGAGATGTCGCTGGTCGAAGCGTTTCGCATGGAATGGATCATGTCGGTGCAGTGTGCCCTGCACGATGATTTTCGCGAGGGTGTTCGTGCGCTGCTGATCGACAAGGACGGTAGCCCGGCATTCCGCTATGCCAAGGTCGAAGATTTTCCCGAGGCGGTGCTGAATGAGTTCTTTGTCAGCCCCGTTAATCCACATCCGCTGGAGGCATTATGAACATTGCATTCTTTGGTCTCGGCCATATGGGTGGACCGATGGCAGTTAATTTGCTCAAGGCCGGCCACGAACTGAGTGTGTTCGATCTGCAAGCGGCACTGGTGGACGCACTTGCTGCGCAGGGCGCCATGGCGGTGCAGTCACCGGCCGATGCTGTCGCCGATGCCGACGTGGTGATCAGCATGTTGCCCTCGGGAAAGGCTGTTTCCTCCCTGTATCTTGGTGACAACGGCGTGCTTGAGCATATTCCTGAAGGCGCGCTGATTATCGACTGCTCGACCATTGACGCGGCCACAGCAAAGCAGGTGGCGCATGCCGCCGAGGCCAGCGGCCGACGGATGATTGATGCGCCGGTATCTGGTGGTGTCGCCGGCGCGGCTGCGGCGACCCTGACGTTTATTTGTGGCGGTGCGGCAGCAGATGTTCAGCGCGCCGAACCGGTGTTACTGCAGATGGGTAAGAAAGTGTTCCGGGCCGGCGACCATGGTGCCGGACAAACCGCCAAACTGTGCAACAACATGCTGCTGGCCATTCATATGATTGGCACCTGCGAGGCATTGCAGCTTGGCGCCGATCATGGCCTTGACCCGAAAGTGCTGTCGGAGATCATGTTGGCCAGTTCCGGGCGTAACTGGTCGCTGGAGCTGTATAACCCATGGCCCGGCGTGATGGAGAATGCGCCTGCCTCACGTGACTATGCCGGCGGCTTTGCCGTCAACCTGATGAACAAGGATCTTGGCCTGGCGCTGGAAGCGGCGCTGTCGAGCGGCTCCAGCACGCCAATGGGATCGCTGGCGAAAAGCCTGTATGCAGTGCACGGTGGTCAGGGTCACGGGCAACTGGATTTTTCCAGCATCCAGCAGTTTTTTACCAAACGCTCCTGACCCGGAGTCAGGCGGGAAGCGGGTAGGGCAGATCCGCTTTTCGCCAGTCCAGCGTTTGTCCATTCATCATTAGCGCGCCGTCGTAATCCAGCCGCAGCACCACTAATGCTTCGGTTTGCTGGCCGTCGCTTACCGCGCAAACCAGCTCGCCGACGGCGCTGTCCTTATCGTCACGCAAAACCGTCCCGGCGTCGGCAATCTCGCCGGCCTGCCAGCACAGATGCTGCATGCGCTGTTTCATTTTTCCCTTGAAGTGCATGCGTGCCACCACCTCTTGACCGAGGTAGCAGCCCTTCTTGAAGTTTACTCCGTGCAGCAGGTCGTAATTGAGTGCCTGTGGTAACCACAGCGCTTCGCCGCCGGGACGGATATGACCAATGCCGGAGTGGATCTCATGCAGCAGCCAGTCGTCCATGCCGCCCAGTTCGGCGACGCTGTAATGATTGAGCAGATGCCGGGCGGCGTCTTCGCTGGTCAGCAGCAGCAAAGTGTTAACGTCGATCCGTGCCAGCGTGCTGTGCGGTCCCTGCCGGGTCTGACCGATATCCGTGGGCACCGGAACGCCACTCAGGGCATCATCCGCCGCCGGCTCTCTCAGCAGCAGGGCGACCCGCTGTTCGGCCAGCGTCAGGGTGACTTTGCTGAACAGGGCGTACTTTTTCAGCGCGGCGAGGGCGTCGCCAGCTCTGGTCCGGCATGTCAGCAGATCGACCCCGTTATCGGCAGCCAGCGCCAGATAGCTGTGCTGGCCGCGGCCTTTCAGGTCCAGATGCATGGCAAGTCGCCATGCTCCTGCCAACACTTCACGCAGATCACAGGTTAACTGTCCCTGCAGGAACTTCTCGGTCTCCGGTCCGCGCACGCTGATAACGGCGAGGTGATCGCCAATGACCAGGCCGGGGGAATGGCTGCCGGCAAAGCATTGCACTTCACCTTGGCCATTGCGTTGCGCACCGAGACTGTCAAGAAGCTGTTGCCAGGACATAACCATACAATCCGCACTGCCGAAGAAGGCTCTGATGATAGATAATGTCGGCTCCTGATGTCAGTGTTCGATGCCGTTATGACTGAATCCGAGCTAAAGCGCCGCTATCGCTGGCAGTGCCGCCGAGGACTGCTGGAGGTGGATCTGGTGCTGAACGACTATATCGACCGCATTTTTGACAGTGAAACCGCAGAGCGACAGCAGCTGTTCGGTCGCTTGCTGGCGGAGCAGGATGCTGATCTGTTCGAGTGGTTTACCCGCCGCTCGGAGGCGCAGGACGCGGAGCTCAGGGAGTATGTTACCCACATCCTCACCCGACTCGGTCGTCCTGACTGAGTTGCCGTCGTCGCGCGGGCCGCTGCTGCTTTGGGGCGTCGCCCTGCTGCTGTCGCTGGGTGCGGTGATGCTGGCGGACATGCCCTGGCAGTGGCGGCTGGTGTGCCTGCCTTGTCTGATCTGGCTGGGCAGTATTGAGTGGCGCTTGCTTCGCCGCCCGCAGGTGCTGGTGTTTTCGCCGGAGTCAGTGCAGTGCCGGCTGGAGGATGGCCGGGTGCTGGAAGCCGACTGGCCACTCGACGGAATGGTCTGCCCGTTCTGGATCACCCTGCGGTTCCCGGCCAGACTTCAACGCCGTATCAGTGTCACCATTTATCGCGATCAGCTATGCGCAGACCACTTCCGCCGTCTGCGCATCCTGATGCGCGCCTGAAGGTCTTCAGCCGGTGCCGGAAAAATTCTCGGGCACCAGAATGGTGTCGTTGATCGATGTTGATGCCTCAGGATAGTCGAGCATGTAATGCAGACCGCGGGACTCCTTGCGCGCCATGGCTGAGTGGATGATCAGTTCAGCAATCACCACCAGATTACGCAGTTCCAGCAGGTCGTTGCTGATCTGGTAATTGGAGTAGAACTCGGCAATTTCTTTCTGCAGTACTTCAACCCGATGGCTGGCCCGTTGCAGTCGCTTGATGGTGCGGACAATGCCGACATAGTCCCACATGAATCGGCGCAGCTCGTCCCAGTTGTGGGCGATGACCACGTCCTCGTCAGCTTCGGTCACTTTCGACTCGTCCCACTCGGGCACCGCGGGCGGTTCGGCAATCGCGTCCATATGCGCGGCAATATGGTCACTGGCAGCGCGGCCGAACACGAAACATTCCAGCAGCGAATTGCTGGCCATGCGGTTGGCGCCGTGAAGGCCGGTAAAGGAAGTTTCGCCGATCGCATACAGACCAGGCAGGTCAGTCTGGCCATTCAGGTCGGTCATCACCCCGCCACAGGTATAGTGAGCCGCTGGCACCACCGGAATCGGATCGCGGGTGATGTCGATGCCCAATTGCAGGCACTTGGCGTACACGGTCGGGAAGTGGTGGATGATAAAATCCGCCGGCCTGTGACTGATGTCCAGATACAAACAGTCGGCACCAAGTCGTTTCATCTCATGGTCGATGGCGCGGGCGACGATATCCCGTGGCGCCAGTTCACCGCGAGGATCAAAGCGTTGCATGAAGCGCTCGCCGTCCGGCAGCAACAGGCGACCTCCTTCGCCGCGAATTGCTTCGGTGACGAGAAAGGATTTTGCTTTCGGGTGATACAGGCAGGTCGGGTGGAACTGCATGAATTCCATGTTGGCAACCCGGCACCCTGCGCGCCACGCCATGGCGATGCCATCGCCGGTGGCGACATCCGGGTTGGATGTGTACAGGTAAACCTTGCTGGCGCCGCCGGTGGCCAGCACCACAAAGCGGGCAAGGAAGACATCGGTGTCGCCTGTCTCAATGCTGTGAATGTAGGCGCCCGTGCAGCGTCGGTCGCGGCCGTCGCCGGCGTGGATCAGATCCACCGCTACCCGGTGCTCAAAGCGCTCGACATTGTCACGCTGCTCGACCTGATGGATCAGGGCGCTGGAAATAGCGACGCCGGTAGCGTCGGCGGCATGTATGATGCGGCGGTGGCTGTGGCCACCCTCGCGGGTCAGGTGATAGCCCTGAGTGCCGCCGTCACCCTGGTCGAAGCGGGTAAAGTCGACGCCCTGTTCGATCAGCCAGCGGATTGCCTCCGGGCCGTTTTCGACGGTTTTGCGCACCGCATCGTCGTGACACAGGCCGGCCCCGGCGATATGAGTATCATCGACGTGGGACTGCATCGAGTCGGTTTCGTCCAGCACTGCGGCGATGCCGCCCTGGGCATACCAGGTGCTGGCACTGGTCAGCTGGCCTTTCGACAGCAGCGCGACGCGGCAGCTCGCGGGTAGATTCAGGGCCACGGTCAGGCCGGCGGCGCCACTGCCAATGATCAGTACATCATGACGATAGGTGGTCATAGCTGTTCTCTCGGCCGCCTTCTGTGAAGAAACTTCGCGAAGTGTAGCAAAGGGCCGGGCCGGCTTTGCTAGAATTCACCATCCGCCGGGGAACCGGCAGCCACATATAACGTCTCATCCCTTTGTGGGGTGAGCAGGGGGAGTCCCGGGTGACCGACGAAGAACTGGTCAAACGCGCCAGTAAAGGCGATCAGCGTGCGTTTGATCTATTGGTGCGGAAGTACCAGCACCGGATTTTTGCCCTGATCAGCCGCTATGTGCGCGATCAGGACGAAGTGCAGGACGTAGCCCAGGAGGCCTTTATCAAGGCCTGGCGCGCGCTGCCCCGATTCCGCGGTGACAGCCAGTTCTATACCTGGCTGTATCGTATTGCCGTGAACACTGCCAAGAACTATCTGGTCTCCCGTGGCCGCCGGCCACCTGGCTCTGACATTGATGCCGAGGATGCCGAGCAGTTTGTCGGTGCCGATGGTTTGCGCGACTCCGGAACTCCTGAATCAATCCTGATGTCGCAGGAGCTGGGTGAGGTAATTACCCGGGCCATAGAGGCGCTGCCGCAGGAACTGAAAACGGCGGTGACGCTCAGAGAATTTGATGGCCTCAGTTACGAGGATATCGCCGCCATCATGGAGTGCCCGGTTGGCACGGTTCGGTCCCGGATCTTCCGGGCCCGGGAGGCGATTGAACAGGCCATGCGACCGATTATGGATCAGGACAGTGTGATCCGTTGAGTTGAATACAAGCAGTTAACATCAGCCCACAGCAGACAGGTGGCACCATGAAACAGGACCAGCACGCAGCAACCCGAGGCGCAACCCTTTCGGCCCTGCTTGATAACGAAGTCAGCGATCTCGATGCCCGTCGATTGCTGCGTGACATGACCGACGCCGATGCCGAGCGACTTGGCCGCTGGCAGTTGGCTCGGGACGTGTTGCAGCGTCACCCGGTAGCGGCAGTGCCGGCGGACTTCAGTGCTCGAATCGCCATGGCGCTGGAGCAGGAGCAGCAGCGTCACTGGGTATTGCCTCTGGCCCGTCTGGCGGTGGCGGCTTCGGTCGCTCTGGCGACCGTGGTGGGCTGGCAATATTGGGATGACAGCCAGCTTGCCGGTACCTCGGCGGTGGCGTCATCGCAGCGACCGGTGTTACTTGAGGGGCATGAACTGGTCTCCGGCGTGATCCATCCGCAGGCCCAACCAGCGGCACTCACTCAGGACCGTGAGCGGATGGAGGACATGCTGGTCAGGCATAGTGACTTCGCCGCCCGGCACGGCTCGCAGAGTGTCGTGCCCTACGCCCGGTTTATCAGCCGCGAAGCCCGCAAGGAACAGCAGTAATGCGGCTGCGGTGGCTGATGGTATTACTGGTTGGTCTGGCGCTGCAGGCGCCGGCTGAGGAAGTATCGGCGCCGCAACTGCTGGAGAAAATGAGTCAGGCCGCCCGGATGCTGGAGTATCGGGGTCGTCTGCTTTACCTGCATGGCAACGCGGTCAGCACACTCGAGCTTTTGCATGCCCGCTTTGATAATCGCGAGCACGAACGTCTTACCCAGCTGGATGGTCAGTTGGCCGAGGTGATTCGCCGCGGTGAGCATGTGGTCTGTGTTCATGCAGATCGCACTATTACCCGGCTGGTCAATCGTAGCTCGGTTACCCCTCTGGGGTTGCATGATCGTGTCAGCAGCGCAGTGCCGGTACAGTATCAGGTGCTGCTGGATGGCGAGGACCGGGTTGCCGGGCGCGCCGCCCATCAGTTGCGGCTGCTGCCGCTGGATCAGTTCCGCTACGGCTACCGTTTGTGGACCGATCAGGAAAGTAACCTGCTGCTCAAGTCAGAACTGGTCGATACCGACGGCGTGGTTCTGGAGCGGCTTGAATTTGTCAGCCTGGAGCTGCGGCCACAGTTGGTCGAAGCCGATTTCGAGGTGCCAGCCACCCTGCGCGAGCGCGCGCTGGACAGCCTGTCCGATGATGCCTATCCATCCACACAGATGGCGCTGAAGGCGGGCTGGTTGCCCGACGGCTTTATTGAGGTGGACCGTGACCTGCGCCTCAGTGGTGGCGAGCGTCGGCCGGTGGCTGCGGCCACCTACAGTGACGGACTCGCTGCCTTTACCCTGTTTGTCGAGTCGCTGCCCGAAAATGCCGGCCAGGGCATCAGCAGGATGGGGCCGACGCTGGCAATCAGTCGGCATATTGCTGCCGATAATGCCGGCTGGCTGGTGACTCTGGTAGGCGAGGTGCCGCCTCTCACCGGTGAGCGGGTACTTGCCAATCTGTCTCTAGGCGTAACCGGTGATTGAAGAGCAGGGCAGGGTAGTGGCGGTGGAGCCCGGCGCAGTCTGGGTGGAAACGGTCCGCTACACTGCCTGTCAGAGCTGTGCCGCCAACAAGGCCTGCGGCCATGCCCTGATTGATGGCCAGCGCGGTGGTAGCCGGGCGAGGATTCGCGCTCTCACCGACCACTCATCATTGCAGGTTGATGATCAGGTGGTGCTCGGGATTCCTGAAGGGTTGCTGATTCGCAGCACCCTGATGCTCTATCTGTTACCACTGTTGCTGATGTTTGCCGGCGCTATAGGCGCCGAGCAACTCGATCTGGCGATGCCTGATCCGGCTGCAATCGGCGGAATTGTCGGGTTGCTGGGCGGATTTGCGGTCAATCGCTGGTACAGTGTTCGACATCGTCGAGATCCGGCCATGCACCCGCAGGTGCTGCGGCGCACTTCCGCCGCACCGCTCCCCTGTATGCAGGTTCGCGATCCTCTCTGAGTAATATGTTTGCGGAGGTCTAAGCAGATGCGTGCTGTTCTGTTCATGGTTCTTTATCTCGTCGCTGGCTGCCAGCCACAGGCCAGTACCCTGCCGGATTTCACCGCACTGGTGGAGGAAAACGCTCCCGCCGTGGTGAATATCAGCACCGAACAGAAGCGCGCCGTTGGCCAGAAACAGATACCGGAAATGTTGCGGCGCTTTTTTGAGGGCATGGAGGATCAGCTTCCGATGCCGGAATCTGAGGGCGAGTCACTGGGTTCCGGCTTCGTTATCTCCAAAGATGGCTACATCCTTACCAATCATCATGTGGTTGCCGATGCCACCCGAATCATTGTCCGCATGCAGGACGGCAGTGAAAAAGATGCCGAGCTGATTGGCAGCGACCCGCGTAGTGATCTGGCCTTGCTGAAAGTTGACGGCAATGGCTTGCCGGTGGTCCGGATTGGCTCCTCGGCGAAGCTGAAAGTCGGTGAATGGGTACTCGCCATCGGCGCACCGTTCGGTTTTGAAAGCACCGTGACCGCCGGCATTGTCAGCGCCAAGGGTCGTAGCCTGCCCAGCGAAAACTATGTGCCGTTTATTCAGACCGATGTTGCGATCAATCCGGGTAACAGTGGTGGCCCGCTGTTCAATCTGGATGGTGAGGTGATTGGTATCAATTCGCAGATTGTCAGCCGCAGCGGTGGCTTTATGGGTCTGTCATTTGCCATTCCGATTGATATGGCGATGGAGGTGGTGGCCCAGCTCAAGGACAAGGGCCGGGTCAGTCGTGGCTGGCTGGGAGTACTGATTCAACCGGTCGATCGTGAACTGGCTGAATCCTTCGGCCTCGACAAGCCGTCCGGTGCGCTGGTCAGTCAGGTGATGCCTGACTCTCCGGCAGAGAAGGCCGGATTTATGGTCGGGGACGTGGTGGTGGGCTTCAATGGCCGGGAAATCGCCCAGTCCGGGCAGTTGCCGCAGCTTGTCGG
>JBFHPX010000082.1:0-9147 GCA_041592575.1 Alcanivoracaceae bacterium | reverse complement strand
GACAACCCCGCGACTTTGCCAAGAGTAGGATAAAAAAATGGATTCAGAAAGCAGAATGGATGGTCCGAATCCCTGAAAGCCTGGCAGAAAAAAACCCGGCTCTCGCGAGCCGGGTTTTTTTGTTGGCGTCCCCTAGGGGATTCGAACCCCTGTTACCGCCGTGAAAGGGCGGTGTCCTGGGCCTCTAGACGAAGGGGACGTAAACCTTCTTTGAAGCGTGAGCGTGTTGCCCAGGATTTTGTGGATCTGCTTGGTACTTATATTTGCTGGAGCTTGTGTTTGGTGGAGCCAGGCGGGATCGAACCGCCGACCTCTACAATGCCATTGTAGCGCTCTCCCAGCTGAGCTATGGCCCCGTATGCTGGCACCGGGCAGGCCCGATGTGAGGCGCGCATTGTAGCAGTGATCGGGGGGCTGTCAAGCGCGCTCCGATGCGTTTGCTTACTCCTTGTCCGCCGCCTCCAGCGGCAAGCCCTGCTCGATCCGCTGCCAGTTCTTCTCCAGCTTTTTCGCCTGCTTCTTCGATACCCCACCGAGCACTTCAATGGCCTGACGCAGGCGCGCCCGGGACAGGTCAGAGCCGATGATTTCCATGCTGTCGACCACCGAAAAACTGGCCGGGGTACCAGCCACGGCAACGAATACCGGGTGCAGCATGTCCTTGACCTTGACCCCCACTGCGCCGGCAATACGCTGGGCTTCGGCGAAGATCGCGTCGCGTTGCCACTGGCGCAGCCCCTCCAGAGCCCAGAGCAGGTACTGCAGCCATTCGCGCATCTCCTCATGGCTGTACTTGCCATGATCAAACGCCGCAGCGGTCACCGCCGGCAGGCCGCTGAAACAAAAGGCTCCCCGCTCGGCCACCTGGCTCAGCGTCTCAACCCGACTGCGTAAATGCGGTAGAACCTGCATGACGTAATCACGGTTAAACGACCACTCCATCAGCGCACTGAGGAACCCCTCATCACTCAGTTCACGCAGCCAGAGGCCATTCAACCAGGCCAGCTTTTCGACATCGAAGACCGGACCACCCAGCGACACCCGCTTCAGGTCAAACTCGGCGATCATCTCATCCAGACTGAATTTCTCCCGCTCGTCCGGCATCGACCAGCCCATCCGGCCGAGATAGTTGAGCAGCGCGCCGGGCAGGTAGCCCATACGCCGGTAGAAGTTGATACTGGTGGGATTCTTGCGCTTCGACAGTTTCGACTTGTCCGGATTACGCAGCAACGGCATATGGCACAGTACCGGCATCTGCCAGCCAAAGTACTCATACAGCAGCTTGTGCTTGGGCGCCGAGTTGATCCACTCCTCGCCACGGATCACATGGGTGATTTCCATCAGATGATCATCGACCACATTGGCCAGATGGTAGGTCGGCATCCCATCTGACTTGAGCAGTATCTGGGCATCCACCTGGGCCCAGTCCAGCTCCAGATTGCCTCGTAACATGTCCTCAATCTCGCAACGACCGCTTTCCGGCACCCGCATGCGAATCACATAAGGAGCGCCTGCGGCCTCGCGACGCGCCACTTCATCGGCGGACAGCTCCAGATCTGATGGCTTCAATGCCCGCTGAACCTCCCGGGCTTTAAGATCCTCGCGCAGTGCATCCAGCTCCTCGCTGGTGCGGTAGCAACGGAACGCATGGCCGTTAGCAACCAGCTCCTCAGCGTGACGGCGATAGATATCACCGCGTTCGCTCTGCCGGTAAGGAGCATGCGGACCACCAACGTCCGGGCCCTCATCCCAGTTCAGGCCAAGCCAGCTCAGCGAGTCGAGAATCATTTGCTCTGATTCGCCGGTGGAGCGGCTCTGGTCGGTGTCCTCAATCCGCAGGATGAACTTGCCGCCATGCTGGCGGGCAAAACACAGGTTGAACAGGGCGATATAGGCGGTGCCCACATGGGGATCGCCAGTGGGCGACGGGGCAACTCGGGTACGGACGGTCATGACCACTCCTGAACGGGGGCTTTACAAAGTGGCGCATTATACGCACTTGCGGAGCTGATGGCGTTTCCGTCACAGCCTGTTTTGCTACAGTATCGTGACATTCAAAACCCCGAGGAGCACCTGATGACTCGCCTGAGTATTGCCCTGCTAGCTATCCTGACTATTCCGGCACTGCATGCCGCCGGACCCAGCCCTGCGCCGGAAGGCGCAGCCGCGTACTTCATCGCCCCGCAGGATGGTGACAAGGTATCCAGCCCGGTCACGGTCCGTTTCGGCCTGAGCAACATGGGCGTCGCCCCTGCCGGAGTCGAGCGCCAGCATACCGGCCATCATCATCTGCTGATCAATATGGAATCCCTGCCAGCGCTGGATCAGCCACTGCCGGCAAACGATCAAGTGGTACATTTCGGCGGCGGCCAGACCGAAACCATGCTGAACCTGCCTGCCGGCAAGCATCGCCTGCAGTTGCTGCTTGGCGATCATTTCCACACGCCTCACAACCCGCCAGTGCTGTCAGAGGTCATTACCATTGAGGTCAGATAATGGCAAAAAAAAGCCGGCTTACGCCGGCGTCTTGTCACTGCAGCACACACAAAAATCAGGCGGCGTTAACCTGAATACGAGCCAGATCAACATTATGAGCACCGGCCTTCAGACAACCGGCAATCGTCAGAGGCTGACCGCTGTCATCGCGCTCGATTTCAAGCAGGTTTACAACCCTGGGCATGGATAGCTGGCGCTTGTCCCGGTCGAGCACCACCATCACCTGCGGACGCAAACGGCGAGTCGGATTCTGGGCAATCACCACGCCGACCTCCTTGTTTGACAGCTCCACGACTGTGCCGGTGGGGTAGACACCAATTGCCTGAATGAACTGCTCCACCAGCGCACTCTGGAATGCCTTGTCGCGCTGGTCGTAAAGCATGGAAACCGCTTCGGTAGATGTCACCGCTTCAGCAAAGGGACGCGGACTGGTAATGGCGTCATAGGTATCGACGATACCTGCCACACGCGCCAGCAACGGGATCTGGGTTCCAACAAGACCATGCGGATAACCACTGCCGTCATGACGCTCGTGATGATACTGAACCAGGCCAAGAACCTGATCATTGATGCCGTCACAACGCTCAAGAATATCCAGACTGTGGCGGACGTGCTGACGCAGCTCTGCCTGCTGTTCACGACCAAGCGAAGCTTCCGGACGAATCAGCACCTCCCGGGGTAGACGGGCCATGCCGATATCCATCAATAGCGCGCCGGTGGCAAGGTTTTGCAGTACATCTTCCGGCAAACCGATATGGCGTCCAAACACGGCTGCCAGGATTGAGGCCCGGACACTGTGGCTGTAACCGTAAGAGTCCTTGTCCTTCAAACGTGCAAGCCAGACCATCGCATCCGGATTGCGTACCACACTCTGTACAACCACCGCGGCAGCCTTTTTCGCTACCGGGTAACTGAGCGCCTTGCTCTCACGCACCTGACCAATCAGGTGCAGCATGGCTCGGCTGATTTCGCGATGATACGGAGCCGCAGTCGCGACCTCTCGCTTGAGTGGCTGGCTGGTGCTGTAGCGCATCGGCGTGAATTTGCCGAGGTTGCCGCGCACGGGAGCATGGGCGGCAGCAACGGTCGGCTTGGCAGCGCGATTCGATACAGCGTGGGGCTGCAACTCCGGATTGAGAACGCTGCGACGCACGTCAATGTAAACAAACTTGCACCACACCCGCAGCTTTTCGATGTCACCCTGAGAACGGATCGGGAATCCCTGCAGCGGAAATGGCGTCTCGATCCACGGACGATCCAGCTGCGACACAAACATGCCGACCTGCAGATCTGGTGTGGCGATTTTCTCGACTTTGACTGCCATAGCGTGCCTTTTTACGGATTCGTGGTTTATCCGGAGCCAGTTTCTACTACTTTGGTACTAATGATGAGTGATGATCTCACACTTTTTATGTGAACCGGATCACATAGACCGGAAATTGGTCTCTCTTGCCGACGAACGGCATCTACACGCTCCCTACCGGACGTCAGCCGGGCCGAGCAGCCAGCGTAACCGGCCGCCCCCCGGCACCAGTGCATCCAGATCAAGACAGGCCACCGCTCCAACCGGAAACGGGTAACGCCCGCCATCGATCAGGCTACCGCAGAGCAGGTCGACAAATGGCATGTGACTAACCAGCGTCCAGCCATCCTGCGCGCCCATACAGTCCAGTTCATCAAGCACCTGCACCGGGTCGCCCTCGGGGGTAATCATACCCAGCTCAGCCCGGGCGACACCCGGAAACTGCGCGGCAATGATATCCGCAGTCTGCACAGCCCGAACATAGGGGCTGCTGAGCAGTCGACTCGGCCGGACACCACGTTCTGCAAGGCTTTGCCAAAGAACAGCAACGTCTTCCCGGCCGCGGGCGGTCAAGCCCCGGGCGGCGTCAGTGGTTAACTGCCTTTCCGCCTCACCGTGCCGGACGATATACAGCCGCATCATTGCTCTCCGGTCACGACAAACTCGACATCATGGTTATGCTCTCCACCCATCAGCGCGGCAATGACCGCCTGCATCGGTTTCGCGCGGAACAGTATCTGATACAGGCCTGAAGCGATGGGCATATAAACCCCGAGCTGCTCGGCCTTTTCCGCCACCAGACGTACTGTATTCACACCTTCAGCAGTCTGGCCCAGCTCCGCCACCGCCTGCTCCACCGACTTGCCCTGACCGATGGCGTAGCCAACCCGGTAATTGCGCGACAACGATGATGTACAGGTAACAATAAGATCGCCGACACCGGCCAGCCCGAGAAAAGTCAGCGGATCTGCGCCAAGACGTACGGCAAAGCGACTCATCTCGGCAAGACTTCGGGTGATCAGGAAGGCACTGCTGTTCTCACCAACACCGACCGCAGCCGCCATGCCGGTTGCAATCGCATAAATGTTCTTCAGCGCCCCGGCAAGCTCAACGCCGAAACGATCCGGATTGTCATAGACCCGAAAATAGCTGCAACTCATGGCGTTCTGGACACGCTGACACAATGCCTTGTCAGCACTGGCAATGACAGTACCGGAAAACCGCTTCTCGACAACTTCCCGGGCCAGATTCGGACCGCTTAGCACCGCCACCTGCGCCTGCGGCCAGTCACGCTCAAGCAGTTGACTCATCAGCAGGAAACCATCGGCATGAATGCCCTTGGTGCAGCTGACCACTATGGTGCCCGGCTGAATTAGTGGTCGGGCCTGTGGTAGCACATCAGCAAAGGCCTTGCTCGGCAAAGCGACAAACACCAGGGTGGCGCCGGATAACGCAGCCTCAAGGGATTCCGTTGCCAGCAGCCCATCCGGCAATTCTTTGCCCGGAAGGTATCGCGTGTTTTCCCTTTGCTCGTTAATTGCCGCAACGGTTTCCGGGTCACGCACCCAAAGCCGGGCATCGTGACCATTCTCTGCCAGTATCGTTGCCATGGCGGTACCAAAACTACCGCCGCCAAGAATTGCAGCCACTTCACGGGACGCTGTCATTAAAGGTTCAATCTCCACGGATAATCGCAGCTGCTCAGCGAGCGCAAACTGCCGCCAGCGCCTGGTCAATAGTCGGATACCGGAACGAAAAGCCCTGTCCGCCAAGACGTGCCGGCAACACCCTCTGGCCGCCCAGCAACAACACCGACATCTCGCCAAGCGCCAACTTAAGGGGTAGCGCGGGGGCCGCAAGCAACGCCGGCCGTTTACAGGCAGTTGCCATCGCCTCATGAAATCTGGCGTAGGTCACAGGGTTGGGAGCGACCGCATTGTAAACGCCTTCGGCGCTGCCACGCTCAAGACAGTTGGTGATCACGTCAAGCAGATCATCCAGATGTATCCAGGACAGCCACTGCCGGCCGTTGCCCAACCGCGCTCCAAGGCCAAGCCGGTACAGCGGTAGCAGCCTGGAAAGCATACCGCCCCGCCCCAGCACCACCCCGATACGCAGAATGCAGACCCGAACACCGCGACGACCAATGTCTCTGGCGGATTTTTCCCAGGCGTCGCACAAAAGATAGGTAAAATCCCGACGGACCGCAGGACTGGACTCACTCAGCTCAACCGAACCGGCATCGCCGTAGAATCCGACAGCAGAGCCATTGACCAGCACACCGGGCTTGTGCTGTAACCGGTCGAAAAGTGCCGCAAGCGCCTCGGTCACCCCGACTCGGCTGTCCAGCAATAATTGCTTGCGCGCTTTACTCCAGCGGCGGTCCGCGATGCCTTCACCGGCAAGATTGATCACCCCGTCATAGACATCGTCATTGCTGATTTCATCGAGCGAGGACACCACCCGTACCGATGCCGGCAGGACCTTGACAGCCTTCGCCGGTGACCGGGACAGCACTGTCAGTTGGTGCCCGCGGGAGGTCAGATGCGCGCAAAGCGCCCGACCAACGAAACCGCTACCTCCGGTGACCAGCACCTTCATTTTCCGGCCTCCTTGATCGAAACAATATCTGCCGGGGCATAAAAGTACTCCAGATTACCTGCCCCGACTCTGACTGTCAGAGTCAGCTCGCGCTCGGTAACAGCAGTCAGCACTCCGGTTCTGGTTCGGGTATCGCGACTGGTGATAGTGACCTGCTTGCCCAGCAGCTGTGTATAGAGCGACGCGTCATCCGCCTTTAGCGCGGAAGCTGGCTTGGGCTTGGCCTGTTCCAGTTCCAGTCCTGCCACGGGGGCGGCCTCAGGCGATGTCTCCTGAGCCGTCGAAATACTTTCAGCCTGCTCAGCAGCTGGCAGCAGAACCTGTTGCCCGGATGCCAGCACAAGATGCGACAGATCCGTCTCGGCAAAAGACAGCTCCACAGTCCCGCCCTGGACAATCGATTCGACCATCAGGCGATTACGACGAATCCCTGTAAGCACACCTTCTCGAACACGGCCATCGCGCTGGACGATTTTCACCGGACGACCTTTGAGCGCTTCCAGATCGGCAAACGCCATAGTGACGGGAGGAGGTACTTCCACCACTGCCTGAGACCGCGATGTCGTTGCACCAGGCTGTACCAGCCGCAGAGTGCTGTCACCTGCCTCCTGCAACACCGTTACTTCCACGGCGCCCGGGCGAACAGCCCAGCCGATATCGGCCCGGTCGAACTGCAGACGGCGCCGTTCGATTCTGCCATTAACCAGCTCTATCGTGGCAGTACTGACCCCGCCACTTTCGCTCATCAGCAAGCGCGTATCGCTGAACTTCAATTGCCGAATAGTGCCTTCGGGAAACTGGGTTTCGAGATACTGGCGACCAACATACTCCAGAGTGTCCGGATGATCCCAGGTCAGGTCCACCCGGTCTCTGACATAGCGCAGGTAGTTGGTCCGCACCGTCAGCTCGCCGGACAGATAGCTTCTATCAGGGTCCGGCAAGATCACCTGAAGAAAGCCCGCCAGCGTCTGCTGATCACGCCGGGTCAATTGCAACTCCATCTGGTAACCGCTACGAACAATTTCACTGTGCGGGACACCATCCTGACCATCACGCCAGGTAATCTGAAGCTCCGGTGCATTCTCATCAGATGGCCGAACAAATATCGTTTTGCGCTCATTGGTGATTGGCGCTGGATCCAGGTCCAGCAGAATCCGAACTTCCACTTCCGGGATAAAGCCCTCGCCCTGCTGCACCGAAAGCACGCCATTGACCAGTCGGGCCTGATTATATGTAAACGGCTTGCCACGCAGGCGCCCCGTCAGCAGCGGATTGTCATCACTGCGAATGGCTAGCAATACCGCCTCCTGCGAGTTGGCAAAGGTGTTGATCTCGGCACGCTTGCTGCCAATCATGTCGCCGCCGACTGCCACGCCGAAAACCCGGCGTGGCTGCTCCAGCACCCGTGGGTCCTGCGCCACCACCACTGCTGCCGAGACAACAATCACGCTGATGCCGAGCACTCTCAACAAAGCAGGCAACCAGACATCTGACCAGAAGTGATAGATGTAGGTCGCACCGGCGAAAGGTAACGCAAACATCAACGAACTGCGCCCGCGATGCTGCGCATCCATGGCCAGCATCACGGTCCCCATCAGAAACAGGGTGAGTCCGGTAATCAGCAGTGTGCTCGCCATAGGTTCCTGATTCCTCTTTCATAACTGCCGGGCAGGCATGGAAATCTCCTGCACTTTACAAAGGAACCTCCGGGCAAGTCCATGATGAATACCCTCGGTCCCACCCTCGCAGGACGGAACAGCGATTCACAACACGCTGTTATGGACTGATACTTGCCCACCCGACAATCACAGACCCAGAGCTGATGCAGACAGACCGACACAATCTAACCCTGGGCGTCAGCTATGCGCTGGCCACCAGTCTGGTCGCCAGCACCGCAGCGGCCTGTGCGAAATACCTGAGTAACAGCCTGTCGCCATGGCTGATAGTCTGGTGCCAGTATGGCCTGTGTACCCTGCTGACTCTGCCCTGGTTGCTGCGACTGGGGCCATCCGGGCTGCGCACAGCGCGCCCCGGCCTGCATCTGGTCCGTTCGCTGGGGGGCTGGCTGGGCTTTACAACCTACTATCTGGCTCTGCCCAGTATCGCGCTGGCCGACGCCACCGTTCTGCGTTCCGCAGCGCCACTCTGGGTGCCGCTGATCGTGTTTGTCTGGTTGCGGGAAAAAGTACCTGCCCTGCGCTGGGTCGCCCCGCTGTGCGGCTTTCTCGGCGTGTTGCTGGTGCTGACCCCGGAGGCCGGCAGCGTTAATCCGGGTCATCTGCTCGGCATGTTTGCCGGCATCGGCCTGGCCATCTCCATGGCCACTACCCGGGCGCTCTCCGTCAGTGAGCCGGCCGCCCGCGTGCTGTTTTACTATTTTTTCATCTCGTTTATCGCTGCCACGCCGATGGGCCTGATTCACCTCGACAACATCCCTCCGGCACTCTGGCCCGGGCTGGTTTATGTCGGCCTGTCGATCTTTATCACAATGGTGCTGTACAACCGCGCCTACACCCATGCGCCGACCAGCATCGTCGCGCCGCTCGGCTATATCGCGGTGCCGGCTGCTGCGGTAATCGACTGGCTGATCTGGGATCACCTGCCTGATGGGATGATGCTGGCCGGTTGCACCCTGATCATTCTAAGCGGCATCTTTGCCGTCACCCTGCGGGGCAGTAGCAAGGGAGAACACTGACAGGAACCGACCACTGACAAGGCCCGAGCGACCATTTGTCTCTCTCTGTCCG